>JAGQOZ010000848.1 GCA_020426955.1 Planctomycetales bacterium | reverse complement strand
GCCATAATTTTCGAGAAGGGCAATTGCTAGTCGCCGCGGCAGAGCAACACAATCGCGTCGTGCAACACGGCACGCAAACTCGTAGCAATCCCACGTTTGCCAACTTGACGCAAGCGTTACGTGAAGGTGTGATTGGCGACGTGCTGGTCGCTCGAGTTTGGAACATTCAAAAACGCAAGGATATTGGCAAGACGCAGCCTTCGGCACCGCCCGACGGGTTCGACTATGATCTGTGGGTTGGTCCCGCCAAGATGGTTCCGTATCGCAGCAACTGTCATCATTACAATTGGCGTTGGTGGTACAACTTTGGTGACGGAGACATGGGCAACGATGGCGTACACGAACTGGATTACGCTCGCTGGGGCCTCGGTGTCGAAACGTTTCCTAGCACCATCGCTGGGATTGGCGGCAAGTATTTCTTTGATGACGATCAAGAATTTCCGGACACGCAAACCGTCACGTTCGAATATGACGGTCCGCAGAAAAAGCAATTGGTGTTTGAAATGCGATTGTGGTCCACCACCTATCCGTACAACGTGGACAGTGGCGTGGAATTTTACGGCACGGAAGGCAAAGTGTTTGTTAGCAAACGAGGCAAGTTAGAAGGCTTTGACCGTCGGAACCGGCGCATGGATCAAGTGCAGCCCAAAGAACCTGTCACGCTGGCCAAGACCAATCACTATGAAGACTTCATTGATGCGATTCGAACGGGTAGAACACCCAACGCGCCGATTCAGACCGGTTTCTATTCCACCGCGCTGTGCAACCTGGGCAACGTCGCAACTCGAATCGGCCAAACTCTGCGGTTCGATCCCACTTCGCAACAAATTGTCGGTGTGGAAAATTCGCCGCAATTGCTTTCTCGAGAATATCGAGCAGACCATTGGGCGATTCCCAAGAACGTGTAGAATGTCGTCGTTCTTCAGACCATGCATCGTCGCTTTAGGAATTCGACAATGATCGCTGCTGCCGTCCTTCCGAACCGTTGTCTGCTGTGGACCTGCGTGTTGCTTTTGTGTTGTGCCGTGCCTCAGGATTGTGGAGCCAAAATGTCAATCAATCAAGATCCAGAAACCGGTTGGACCATCTATACGTTGACGCACGGCAAGACCACCATCCGAATTGCCCCGGATGCTGGTTGTAACGTGTTTTCTATCCAGCATGACGGTGTGGAATTCATGCGGCAACCGGAAGCACTCAAACACTTGCCGGGCGTGGCCTATGGCGTGCCGGTGTTGTATCCGATGCCGAATCGAGTGCGAGGTAGTCAGTTTACCTTTGAAGGGCGAACCTTTCGTTTTGGCGACAATCCCAACCAGCATTTCATCCATGGTTTGGCGCACAGTGTCGGCTGGGAGGTAGTCGGCATGGCAGCCACGGACGAACGGTCTGAATTAACTTGCCAACTGGTGTTCTCGCCCGGAACCGATCGATTCGAAAAGTTCCCAGTGGAACATGCCATTAAATTGAATATCACGTTAACCGAAGGAACGGTTCGCTGGGACTACACGGTTCGCAATTCGGACCCGAAATGGAAGCTGCCGTACGGCTTTGGTCTGCATCCGTATTTTCGCTACGTGAATGATCGTAGCCAGACCTTCTTGACCGTTCCTGCCACGCACAAAATGGAGTCCGTCAACGTGTTGCCTACCGGCAAGCTAATTCCCGTGGCCGACTTGGAATACGACACTACTCAGCCGATTTCGCTGGACGGTACGTCGCTGGATGATGTTTTTCTGGGCATGGATGCTAAGAAGCAGACGGTGATTGACTTTCGTTCTGCCGTGCGAAAAGTGACGTTGGTAGGTAGTGATGAATTCACGCATCTAGTGGTATGGACGCCCAACGATCCGTATTTTGGCATTGAAAACCAAACCTGCTCGACCGACGCCCACAACTTCTATTCGCAAGGCAAAAACGATGTCGCTCATTTGCAAATCTGCGAACCAGGGCAATCGCAATCGGGCTGGGTCGAGTATCGCTTTGAATAGAGATCGTTGCCGAATACGCGGTACGCGGGGATAGAACGGCGAACAATCCTAGGCGCCACGCGTTAGCTTCCACTTCGCACCTAGGGATTGCGAATGCGAAGTCGGTACAATGTCGGTACTACGCTGACCGACTAATTGGGCCGCGTCTCTTTTCGAGTTCCCAAATCTACAAACACAATGTGCGACGGATTGCCAACGCCAGCAAAGTGCCCGGTGAATGTTAGCTGACCGGTCGTGCGATTGACCTTGAACTGAGCCACATTGTCCGAACGTTGATTGCAGCAGTACAGAAAATTTCCGGCGGGGTCAAAACTA
>JAGQOZ010000847.1 GCA_020426955.1 Planctomycetales bacterium | reverse complement strand
AAAATTCTAGCGAAGGTGTTTTCGCGACATGTCTGGTCGCGCGAGCATGTCGCTTGGTGGAGCAGCAGAGAAACAATGGCAGGATACAGGCGGACAAAACTTCGGTGTCAGATGGAGCATCTGGAGGGCCGAGATCTTCTGGCGGGTGATTTGCGAATTACTGAAGTCAACTATCATCCGCATCCGTCGCTGTTGCAGTTTGGCGAACGCGATGTCGACGCCGACGATTACGAATTTGTCGAAGTTGCCAACTTAGGTGACGCACCGATGGACATTGGCGGGTACGCGCTGACGAATGGTGTCAACTTTCTGTTTGCCAGCCAAACGGTTCAGCCTGGCGAACGTTTGGTAGTTGTTCAGGATCCTCGTGATTTTGCCATTCGCTACGGCAATAACGTCAAATTGGCGTTGGGAGATGGCGGCAATGGGCAGGACCCAGGGGAATTCGCGGGAAGCTTGAACAACACGGGCGAACAGATCCAGCTGGATGATCCTAGTGGTTCAAAGGTCCAGGAATTCAACTACTACGATTCCGGTGAATGGCCGTTTCGAGCGGACGGTGGTGGAAGTTCGTTGGAAGTGATCGATCCGTTTGGGGACTTGGATGATCCCAAGAATTGGCGAGCGAGTGCGGAATTTGGTGGTTCGCCAGGCTGGGCCGGAACGGGCAATCTGGGAGATGTCGTCATCAATGAACTGCTGACGCACACGGACGAACCGCAAGTCGACACCATCGAGCTGTACAATACCACGGACGCGGCGATTGACATGACGGGTTGGTACATCAGTGATTCGCTTGCCAATCTATTTCGATTTCGGATTCCGGCTGCGCAAGGCATGATCGGTTCGGACCAATACGCCATCTTCAACGAATTGGAATTGGGCTATGGTTTTCGCGGACAAGAAAGCGACAACGCATTTCTGGTAGAACCGGACGCGGCGGGTAAGCCAATCCGTTTTGTCGATGGAGTCAGCTATGGTGCCACCCAAAACGGAGTGACGTTGGGACGCTGGCCAAACGCGACGGGCGATTTGTTTCCGATGGACGGACTGACGTTTGATGATTTCAATTCCGGCCCGCTGGTTGGCGACGTTGTAATTAGTGAAGTGCACTATCATCCCGCAGATGATCCGGAAGGCATCTTGGGCGAAGATGACATGGAATTTGTCGAACTCTTCAACCGTTCTGGCGCGCCGTTGAATGTGGGCGAATGGCAGTTGGATGAATCGGTGCGTTACACCATTCCGGCTGGCACTACGATGGCTCCGCGCGAATCGATCATCATTGTCGGATTTGCACCGGCGTTGGAACCCGTCAAGGAAGCTCGTTTCCGTCAAATGTATGGCGTGGCCGATGACATTCCGCTGTTTGGTCCCTTCCAAGACGACTACGATCCGAATGCGGATCGCTTGGACAATTCGGGCGAATCGCTCATCTTGCAACGTCCAGAAGATATTTTGCAGTTGGGCTTGGGCTATGTGTTGGTGGATCGAGTGCGTTATTCGGATGACGCGCCGTGGCCGGAAGCGGCTGACGGTGATGGCCTTTCGTTAACTCGGACCGACATCGAAGGCTATGGCAATTTCCCCGAAACATGGGCGGCGTCGATTCCCTCGCCGGGCAGAAGCGGAACGCCGGGTGACATTAACCGAGACGGCAGCGTCAATGTGGACGATGTAGACGAACTCTGTGTTGCCGTTCGACTGGGTGGTGCCAATCCGAATTATGATCTGGATGCGAACGGAACGATTGATCGCCAAGATGTGCTGTATTTGGTTCGCAATATTTTGCACACGAACCTAGGCGATTCGAACGGAGACGGCATTTTTAATTCGGGCGATTTGGTGCAAGTCTTCACCGCCGGACAATACGAAGATGCCGTGGCAGGAAATTCAACTTGGTCCACGGGCGACTGGAATTGCGACGGTGAATTTGCCACTTCGGACCTAGTGTTTGCCTTTCAGGAAGGAACCTATTCCGCCACTGCCGTACCTGTTTCTTCAACCGGATCGTCGTGGTCAGCCGGAATATTGCTGGACAGCTCCGACCGTGTTGCTGGAAAGACGGACGAAACGTCCTTCAGCGGAGATAAAAAGGTTACTCCGCATCCATCCGTCCTGATGGCGGACAGTATTGTCTATCTTGAGTCAAAGGTGGTTGATTCTTTTTTCGCTGAATCAGAGTTGCAAGGGACACCGAAGAAGGGGGATCGACTGGTTCCGCTGGCATGGAAGTTTTCGGCCGTTCTTTAACTCGGGGGCTTCCATCGGTTACAATTCTTCGTTCACGGGCAACGCAAAACCGAACTTA
>JAGQOZ010000846.1 GCA_020426955.1 Planctomycetales bacterium | reverse complement strand
TCGGTGTGAATGACCTCGATTCGGCGGATCACTGACACAATGCGACGTCCGTCCCAAATTCGTCTCAAAAAAAATTCTTAGGGCGAAAATTGACCAAATCTGCAGTCTTTGCGTGTTTGGAACAGGCGATTTAGATCAACCCGTCACAAGTTCTTCGCATTCCGATTAGGTGTATTCGCCATTTGAGATTCGCGGCAATTATCCGCTGACAAACGTCCCATTGGCCACGCTCGCCGCGATACGGGCAAGAAACCTGAAGCTGAACTCGGGTACCGGCATTCGCGGAGACTACGTGTTGCGGCGTCCCCGTTGTTGAAGAGCGTTCGACGTACCGTCAAGACAATCGGCGGATCGTTGGGCCTCTGCCGAGTCATCGGTCAAGAATCGATGATGATCAGAATTCTCTGGGACAAATTCAAAGTTGAAGGCGCATGTGGAAAAGCAATGACAGCACTGGGCTGTCAGCAATACCCTATCTCATTTCGAAAGGAACGTCTTCCATGCTTACTCAACTCTTGATCTTGGCGGCAATCGCGGCGCCTCCGGTAACAGTGCCGGGAACGATTGGCTTCGCTTGCTATGGTGCTCTCACATTACATAGGGACGATGTTGTCGAAAAGGTCGAACCGATTCGAGCTGACGCCGCGATCTGGTGGCGACAGGCGACGATGGATGCCAACGAATCGGGCACACCACCAACGCCGGCCTAGTTTCTACACGTTACGAATCACCCGAGAGGAAGAAAACCATGATTACTCGAATTCTTATGACCACAGTTTGTTTCTGTGCTGTTGCAGCGACCTGCAGTCCGTCCACTGCAGCCGACTTCAACTACAACTACTTGCTCCATGCACGCATGAAGCTGGACCCTGACTTCGATTTCGTCGGACTGGCTACACCGTATATGCAGCTCTATCGACCCAGCGTCTATAAACAGTGCCGGAACGATGAGTTTCAATTTCACAAACGACGTCGCGAGACGTCCGAGCAAATGAAGCAAGTCGCCGAGAGTGTCAACTTGGATGATACGGTTGCGTTGCTGACGACGATGAGCATCGGCAATTACGACTTCTCGTCAAACCAGTTCTACGTCAACGAAGCAGAGTCAACTCGGTATTGGCACGTCAGTCGTCCCGGCTACGTGCCGGATTTGCCGGGGCACTTCGAGCTCTTTCTCAAGAACCCGCTTGCCATCCGTTCCATTCCGATGACCGAAGACGCGGCGAATAACTTCGTAGAGCGACGGAAGGATCGCTACGGCAACGTCAATCGCCAACTCTACGCCACCTTGAACATAAAGCTCGTAGGCTTCAAGAACGCGAAGGACGAATTCCTCGGCCATATCGATTCTGCAAAGTTCTATTCAGATCCGCATCGCACACAGTTGGTCTACGAAGTCACCAAGGCCATGGTGGAGGCGTCAGACAAGCTTGAAGTCCAAGAAGTCGACAATCAGCCGAGCCGGAAAGAGTCGCCGTTCTCCGCCGCGTCAATGCTGTTCGAATTCTGATTCGCGCAGCCCGCAACCCGAGTGAGCCTGCTTGCACGCCAGCCATGCGTGCAGCAGGAACTCGTCGTGTAAACTCTCACACTCTCTAAAACAAGGAACGACCCGATGTTCAAATCCATGTCCATACCGTACCTATTCGCAGTTCTACTATGCAGCCAGGCGGCTCCTTTTGGGGCGTCACCTGCTACCGGCGCAGAACCTTCCGACAACACTGCCGCCAGTACTACTTTCAAAGCGACTAAACCCACAGCCTCTGTAACGTCTCGAACGCAGGGAATAACTCCTCTTCCACTGACGCTTTCCCCGCTCCAAAACCATAACGGACTTGAAGACATCCAAACTGGCAAGGTCATTGTCGTCGACGTTTGGGCTTCATGGTGTGGCAACTGCTATGCTGCCATGGAGAAATTCCAATCGGTCGCCAAGGCAAATCCACAGTGGACGGACAAGGTCGAGTTCATCGCCGCCACAGTTGACACATCTCCGACCGCTGCGATTGCGGCCGTGCAGCGCCAAGGCTGGAACTCGACCCGACACTGCAAGGCCGATCTTGCCGAGCTGAATCGACTGGGAATTCGCCGAGTACCAACGTTGCTCATCATCTCGAAAGAAGGCAGGATCGTGAAGGTAACCAGTCCGTTCAACGTCAACATCGAGAACGAAATCTCGCGGCTATTGAGCTGACAGCAGACTTCGTCGCCGCAAGGAAAGCGAAACGAATGAGCCGGTGGGTTGCAACTAAAACCTGCCGGCTCTTTTACTTCGCGGCTTGCCGATCGACCTCTCGCACAGCATTCGCCAGG
>JAGQOZ010000845.1 GCA_020426955.1 Planctomycetales bacterium | reverse complement strand
CGAACGATTGCGGTTTCGTTCGTGGCAGATTGGCGACCAGATGAAAGTGGACGAACAAGCTGGACACTTTACCGTCTTCGTTATTTTGGCCGTGGACAATTCGATTCGTACTTCGGACAACCAAGTTTTTCGTATGCAAGACAAAGCTGCCTTGCAAACCTGGCTGTCCGACGTCATTGATCCGAAAAAGGAAGAACAGGCTGGCGCTGAAGGTTCGTTTGGCCTGACCGACAAAGAATTGGTTCAAGTCTTTGATGATCTATCGGGAAAAACTCGGGCCAAGACACAAGGGCAAACGCTTCGATCGGTGCTACAAGCCATCCAGCAAGATCTACGTTTGACCGTGGAAATGTCACCGTTTGCCGATCAGTTTGTCAATGCCGCCGACAATTTGGAAATGGAATTGCAAGACGTGGCGCATGGAACCGCGCTGGCCGCCGTCTGCAACACGGTTTCTTTGGCGGTGGTACCGCATAAATCCAAGGCCGGTCAATTGGTGCTGCGCATTGTGCCCATGCGACAGGCCGAAGAATCGTGGCCCATCGGCTGGCCTCGTGAAGAGAAAGCGGTTCAGTTAGTGCCCAAACTGGGTGAGCCGCTACGAGTGGAAATTGCGGATACGCCGTTGTCCACGGTGTTGTCGGCATTGCAGCCCAAGTTGGGCGTGCCCATGATTCTTGATTCACACAACCTACAATTGGCCAAGATCGATATGTCGGCCAAGATCAAAGTGCCGGCCAAACGTTCGTCCTATCAGCAAGTGCTGGATCGAGTATTAGCGCAGGGGCTGTTGAAAGGGGATGTTCGTTTGGACGAAGCGGGGCAACCCTTCATGTTGATCGAACCTATTCGATCGCCTCGTTAGCGGGGCTACCACGCTTGTTGAATTCGGTCCATCAGCTCCATGGTCTGCAGGGTGTCGCCGAGCGGCATCCATGAACTTTCGGTTTGCTTGGCGCGAAGACAATCGTTGACATGCGCAATTTCAAATTGGTAGCCAGCACCTTCGCTAGTCCCACCCCACGATTCGCCACCGCTTCCGGGCAACAGCTTTTTTAGGTTGCGAACGTAGCGATTGGATTTCAGTTTGCCAACCACTTTTTTCGCCAGTCCGGGCGAGGAACCGCTGGTCAAATCTTGTGGCGGCCAAGTGGGCTGATTCGATTTAGGAATGACATTCACGCACGGAGGATTGAAGAACGGTGCGTCCAAGCGAATGATCCCTTTGGTGCCAGAAATGATCGCTTCGTTGCTGGATTCAACGTCCAGTCGGCAGCTGAGCGAGGCGATGGCGCCGCTTTCATATTGCAAAAGAATAGACGATTGGCGATCAACTCCGGTGTTTGCCTTTTCCGCCACTGACACTACGTTGGCAGGATTTCCCAGAATGGCTTGGGCCAGCGCCAGCGTATAGACACCTCGATCCAATAACGCTCCGCCACCCAGATCCGCGTCATAAAATCGACTTTGGGGATCATCGGCCACGGGATAGCCAAAATCGGCTGACAGATGACGAACTTGGCCGATCACGCCTTGCTGAATTCGATCTATCAACTGTCGAATAGCAGGCAAGCAGCGCATCCACATCGCTTCCATGCAGAACACATTTTTGGATCTGGCTAGTTCCACAATCTGTCTAGCCTGTTCGGTGGTCATGGCAAACGGCTTTTCACACAAAACAGCTTTGCCCGCTTCCAAGGCGGCTACGCAGTTTTCCAAATGAGCCGTATTGGGCGTGGCCACGTAGATGACATCGGCAGAAGATTGCTGGACCATTTGCTGAAAATCACCAAAGCATTCCTTCGCACCGTAGGTCGCACCAAACGCTTCGGCCTTGGCGATATCTCGAGAGGAAACTGCCACAATCTGGCTGTCAGCCACTCGCTGCATATCTCTCGCAAACACATGAGCAATCGCGCCCGTTCCAATCACTCCCCAGCGAATCGTAGTCATGAAACCAACTCCCGTAAGTATTTTTTGTTTTTGTTATGCGGCGTGGTGATGCGGCATGGTGACGCGGCGTTACGAAGTTACTTGGCCCAATCCATAGGCGCCAGCGGTTCAAACGTCGTTGCTGGTTTGGTCAATCGACCGTCTGGAAACGAATGATGGATGGCCAGCAAAACTTCATTCACATGCAGAACAAACTGCGGCGTTAAACGAGGTGTTCGGTTTTCGAGAATCGCGTCGCCCAATTCGGCAATTCCCAACGCGAAGTCAATTTGGTGTGCGTCGCTTTTGTAGCCTAGGTCTTTTCGAGGAGGTCGAACCATGCGAACTTTTTGAGCCACTGGCATCAAACGACTTCGGCCT
>JAGQOZ010000844.1 GCA_020426955.1 Planctomycetales bacterium | reverse complement strand
ACCCAGCATGCTACGCTCCATTGCCAAGTGGTTTCAAACGTCGTAGCGCCGGAACCCACTACGGTTTGTCGTCTGCTACTCGAGTTTCCAAGGTGGGGAAATTGATTCGGCGCAATTTGCTGCTAATTTCGCCATCTCCGCTGTAAATGAGCTCGCATATGACCGCTTGGAAATATCTGAGGTGCGAAAGATCCTACCATGGCCATCGCACGTCGCCATACGCCGAAGTTCTAGCGTCAAAACCGTGTTAGGCGACCACTACGCGTTGGATTCGGGCAACGGAAATGTGGTGCCGTCTTGGTAGTTGGGCGGAAGATTAGGTGATTTGATGCCAAATGGACCAGTGCCACCATCAGAGTGATACATTTTGTCGCGGTCGTTGGTGAATCGTCCGCAGCAAAGAAGTTCAAGTTCGGTGAACGAATCGCCGATGCGTGCAACCGATATGTCGATCCATTGCGGGCAGCGCCCATTGCGCAATAGCAGCGAAACAACGTCGGATTCCGAGGTGCAGTAAACGACTCGACCATCGTCATCCGGGTAGACCAGATCGTCAGGTGCGGCATGATCGTCACACGAATGGTTCAGCCGCACGTCGTACCGGAAGTCAAACACCAGAGTCTGCGTAACGTAGCGTTGGCCAAAGCGAACAGCCATTAAGCTAGAGGCAATTAGGAGCACGTGAAAATCGGCCTCAGTCATCGAGTCACCGTGGTCCCTAACGGAAGGATTCTACGACACCGCCCTAAACGAAGCGAGCGATGCCTGAACTACGAGAGATTGTACCAAGGCCAGTCCGCGTTGCCAAAAATGGAAGGTGTGCCGAAGGCCTACCGTAAAAACCATGTTAGCGGACGCGACGCCGCGAGCTAACGGTCCCCATCTGAGAAGCCTAGTGAAACCGCCGCCAATCCAGTGCGGTCTGGATCATGTGGATCGTAAAACGAAAGGGAAACGCCAGATGCTGCCCGGTAGACGCGCGATGGATCATCCGACACGTGCTGCAGTTCGATACCGCAATCAGCGCACGCGGCAAGGACGTCAGCAAGCGGCGATTCGTCTGTTAGAACCCAAGGCGAAACCGAAAGTGACGGTGAACTAGTCGGCGGTAAGCTGGGGTAGTCGAAGTGGATCAGCGCCAGTCGGTCAGCGTCGTTGAAGTGAAGTTCGATGCCACCGTAGACAAAAATCGTCCCGCGAGGTTTGCGTTTGGTTACGATGCCGGTGTCGTCGGGTTGGCCAAGTCGCGCAATAACATCATCTCGCGAACTAGTGGGACCGAGGCCAAAGAACTGACCTGTTGTAATGAATTCGCGCAGGTCAATGTGATTCGTCAAAAGACTAGCGTCCGATAACGGAAGATTCTTACGACACCGCCCTATACGAAGCGCGCGATGTCTAAACTAAGTGAAATTGTACCAAGGCCAGCCCGCGTCGCCAAACAGGGAAGGTGCGCCGAAGGCCCCTACGTAACGTTGGCAGACACCGAACCGCGATTTAAGTATCCATTTCAATCAGGTTGGCGGTGATCCAGTCAATCAATTCCGAGCGTTGGACCTCACCCGCAGCAAGTTTAAGGAATAGCTGCTCGGCATCATCGACATCTGCGTCAAGTTGGTGGCCGTTGAGAATGAGGAACGTCTCCATTGCCGCATGCCCAATTCGTTTGTTGCCATCGACGAATGGGTGATTCAACACCAACGAAAAACAAAGCGCAGCTGCTTTGTCGATCAGTGTCGGATAGAGTTCTTCAGCGCCAAAGGTCATTTGTGGTTGGACAACAGCCGACTCGACGCCCGCCAAATCTCGCACACCCGCACCACCACCAGTCAGTTCAATGACGAGTCGGTGCAATTCGAGTACTTCTGAAAGCGTGAGATAACGCATTAACCTAAACGCCGATAGAGTTCGCGGTTCTTACTGAGAACGGTCGTCGCCGCGCGCTGAAAGTCGTCGGCAGGGCGAGCCAACAAGTCGTTGACCGCCGCCATTGCCAGCTTGCGTGGATCAACGCCAAGTTCTCGAGCGCGCTCTTCGAGACGTTTCGATTGTTCGTCATCAAGGTCGATTGATATGGACATTTGGTTTAGCCCGTGTCTGCCAACGGAAAGTTTTTACGACACCGCCCTGAACGAAGTGCGCGATGCCTGAACTACGGAGAATTCTACCAAGGCCAGCCAGCGTTGACAAAGATGGAAAGTGTGCCGCAGGCCTGGCGTAAAAACCATGTTGTGCGACGTGCAACCGCAGTCGTCGCGGCGAGCTAATCGAGCGTCCTTTTGTTGCGAAGTGTCGTTTTCCAAGTATCAATTGC
>JAGQOZ010000843.1 GCA_020426955.1 Planctomycetales bacterium | reverse complement strand
GATCAGCGAGTGTGCGTGCAGCCGCCGGTGCGTTTGCTGTATATGGAACTGGTGCCCGGCGGGACGTTGCAGGATGTGGTTCGGCGTTGGGGCGAAGTGCAAGTTGCCGATCGAACCGGACGTTTGATGTTGGACGTGGTGGATTTGAACCTAGCGTCCAGTGGTATTGCGCCGCCGGAAGGATCGGATATTCGTCGTCGTTTGGTGCGAACCAATTGGTATGAAGCGGTTTGTGAAATCGGTTTACGATTGGTGCAAGGTTTAGCCTACGCGCACGACAAAGGCGTACTGCATCGAGACATCAAGCCGGCGAACGTATTGCTAACGCCCGAATGTTCGCCCAAATTGGCCGACTTCAATATTAGTTTTCAGGATGGGCGAGAAGACGAACAGGCCGAAGACGCGTTTGGCGGTTCGCTTGCGTATATGTCGCCAGAACAACTGGAAGCATGTCATCCGGCACTGGGTGGTTCGCCGCACAAAGTGCGCGAAGCGAGCGACATCTATAGCGTGGGAATTATACTGTTCGAGCTGACTTCGGGAGAACGGCCATTTGGGGATCTACCGCCCGACCAACGTTGGTCGTTGACGCTGCAACGCATGATTGATCAGAGACGAATGGTGGACTTTGAACAATTGGATGCTAACTTGCCCAGTGACTGTCCGTTGTCACTGCGAACGGTGTTGATCAAGTGCTTGCAGCCGGCCGAAAATTTGCGGTATCGTTCGGCACGCCAATTGGCCAACGCGTTGAAGTTGTGCCTGCATCCCAGACTATGGAATTTGCTGCGCGAACCGACAAGTTGGTTCGGACGCTTGCCGTTGCGTTTTCCTGTCTTCACCGTGCTGATGCTGACTTTGATTCCAAGCATTCTGGCAGCCGTTTTCAATTTTTTCTACAACCAACATGCCATTATTGAAAAGCTGGGAAACGCCAAGTCATTGTTCATGACTATCCAAGCCGGCATCAACGCAGTGGCGTTCCCGGTGGGAATGGCGATTGTGGTGTGGTGTGCGATGCAAACCAAACGCCAAATGCAATCTGCACCCGGAGCGAATCATGCTTTGTGGTGCGCGCTGTTCTTAGGTCAACAGATGGCTCGGATTGCCCTGGCATTGTGGGTGTTGTCTGGTTTTGCGTATCCGATTGCCATTCATTGGGGATTGAAGAATGGAGTTGGTGTTGGCATGTACGTGCACTTCGCTTTATCGTTGGCGTTGTGCGGCATGTTGGCGGGAACTTATCCGTTTTTCTTTGTCACGGCCGTGGGGATTCGCTGGTTCGTGCCGGAAATGATTCGTCAAGAAAACACGCCCGGTCCAGTAGGGACTCAGCTGGAAAAATTGCGTCGATTAAATCGTTTGTATTTGTTACTAACCGCGTCAGTACCGCTGTTCGGTATCCTGCTGATGGTCATGTTTGGTTTTCGAGACGGCGAACAAGACCTGTCCATTTACCTACTGATTGCCAGTGTCACCGGCTTGTTTGGATTTGGGGCCATGTTTGCATTGCATCGCATGATTGAAGACGATCTGACGGCACTGGACGCCTTAGCCGTGGATGATGAAATGTGATGAGGAAAGGTGACATCCAAGCGTTGACTTGGTTGCGAATGGATCTGAATCGTCTGGGCAATGGGAATGCACCGAGTTAAAATTCGAATCAGCGGCAAACCCGGTTTTGGGTGTGAACCTCAGTGAATACGTCGATGTTCGCATGAGACATGTCCTTGACGTACCACCTTCGACCGACGCGGGACAAAGCCGTCCAAAATATTACTTCCTATTGCATTCTGTGACGCGACGAGTGCTTTCAGAGCGAGGCCTGCATGACATTGAAGGAACGTCCATTCTTTATTGTGGGAAATCCTCGCTCGGGTACGACGCTCATGCGGTTCATGCTGAGCAGTCATTCTCGGATTTACATTCCCGAAGAGACGGGCTTTTTGGTCAAGTTGGCTTCGTTGGCCGGACGCACATTTTCGTTGGCGGAGGCCAAAAAGACGATTCGAACCATCGGACGCATGAATGTGGAATGGTTGGATATCGTGCAGGATGAAAACGCGTTTTTCGAATCACTCCAGACTCCAGATTTGGCTCATCTGCTGGACGGTCTCTATCGAATTCGCATTCAATCTTACGACGCCCAGCGTTGGGGTGATAAAGGACCTGCCTACGTTACGAACATTCCAGCGTTAAACCGGATTTTTCCGGATGCACAATTCATTCATTTGGTCAGAGATGGTCGCGATTCAACGATTTCTGCACTGCAAAAATGGAAGCAGAGCATGCGATATCTGGATACGTATTACGTCA
>JAGQOZ010000842.1 GCA_020426955.1 Planctomycetales bacterium | reverse complement strand
GCAAACCAAAACTCTTTTTTATTGTTGGATCCTATGAATGCTAACGCCAAATCCTTGGATCATGTCGGCCGTCTGATCGCGAAATTGGCCAGCGACGATGCGGCCATGCGGCAGGAATCGCGAAACGAACTGGTGCAACTGGGCGGCGCGGACGTCACGCGGTCGCTGGTCCTAACACTACTCGATCCACAGCCTCATGTTCGCTGGGAAGCAGCCAAGGCGCTGCAGACCATCGCGGATCCTGTGGCTGCACCCGCGCTGGTCCTGGCTCTGGACGATGACAATGATGACGTTCGCTGGGTTGCCGTCGATGCGTTGGTCGTGCTAGGAGACGTCGGCGTGCTGGCCGTGCTAAATGGACTTATCAAGCGAGCCGGTTCCATCGCGTTTTGCAAGTCGGCACATCACGTGTTGCACGAAGCGAAGAGTGCCGCCACGGTGGTGGCGCCCGTCCTGCAGGCACTGGATCAAGCCGAGCCAGCCGTGGCCGCGCCTCCAGCCGCCTACATCGCATTGGTCGAGCTAAACCGAAAGCTCGACGCCAATTGAACACTCGGGACGACCTTTCGACGCAGATGCGTCGCTGGGAAACACGTTATTCGTAGTTCTGCTGTTCGCGCTAAGCGACGAACAGCGCACTCTAAGATAGGGAGGCAGAAGTGCCATGTCTAAAAAGATTGTGTTTGCAACAAATTATTCGCCGCTCAGCGCGGAAGCATTACGAGTCGCCACGCACTTGGCCGGTGCCGAACAGGCAACGTTGCTGATTGTGCATGTCTCTGAAAAAGAGCGATATCCCGTTGGAGAATCTTGTCAGGAAGATCCATCGCCCGACGCCGCCGAATTGGATCGGCTTCGGTCGGTGCTACCGAATGACCAACGCGTCGCTGTCGAACATCATCTACTTTACGGCGAACCAGGCAGTGCCGAGATCACGCAGCCGGGTAAAGCGATTGTCAAATTTGCCGCCGAACAACACGCCGACATGGTCGTCGTCGCGACGCACGGTCGAAAAGGCTTGGCGCACCTATTGATGGGCGACGTCGCAGAAAACATTATTCGCAACGCTCCTTGTCCTGTTGTCGCGGTTCGCCACGCTGCAAACCAGGAACCGTAGTTCGCGCCATGCAAAGTGGCATACGAAATCGCCCCTATTCACAAAGGAGAATTCGATGAGCCAAGTCTATGAACGGAGTTCACGACAGACACAGCAGCGTGCGTATTCTTGTGAACTCGCCATCCAGGCAGAAAATCGCATCGCAACGCACACTCATTTCCGCCATCACAGCGATGAAATTCATGTAGAAGCCCAGGAGAATTGTCTGCTAATCACGGGGCGAGTGCCGACCTTCTACTTGAAACAGCTGGCTCAAGAGAGCCTGAGGGGATTGGGAGTCCGAATTGTCAATCACATCCAGGTTGTGGCAAGTAATGGGTTGAGTAGTGCCGCAGTCACTCGCAACACTTGATTTCAGGACGGAGTAATACCATGTCCACAATCCCGAAGTTAAACGCTATCGTCGCTCAAAAGGACGAACTCACGCCGCGGCTGATGATTTTGCGCGTTGCCGCTGATGGCTGGCAATTGCCATCCTTCGAACCTGGTCAATATGTGGTGCTTGGCCTACCACCCGACGCACTTCGCTGCCGCCTGTCCAAGCAAGAACCGGAAACGCCGAAACCAGACAAACTGATCCGGCGAGCCTATTCAATCGCCTCGTCTTCGTTGTCTGGCGAATATATGGATTTCTACATTAGCCTTGTCAGCGACGGTGCCCTCACACCACGCCTCTTTCGTCTTCAAGTGGGCGATCGAATCTGGCTCTCTAATCATCCGGTCGGCATGTTCACACTGGACAATGTGCCGCGGGAAAAGCACATTGTTTTGATTGCCACAGGAACCGGCCTCGCTCCGTACATGAGTATGCTTACGTCCTATCTTGAATGTGGCGGAGCACAACGTTTTGCGGTCCTGCATGGCGCCAGCCACTCGTGGGACCTCGGTTATCGCGCCGAGCTCGAAACGCTGCAGCATCTTTGTTCCAACTTTACTTACATTCCCACAATCGACTGCCCACAAGACGAACCATTTGCCTGGTCGGGGCACGTTGGTCGAGTGCAGCAGCTTTGGTCAAGCGGTGATCTAGCCGAGGCGTGGGGAATGCCGCCCGCGCCAGAAAATTGCGACGTCTTTCTGTGCGGCGTTCCCGGTATGATCGAATCGATGCTCGAACTACTTTCCACTGACGGTTTTCACGAACAGCGACACGGGAACGCCGGGGAAATCCACGTAGAGCGGTTCTAGTCTTCCACAGAC
>JAGQOZ010000841.1 GCA_020426955.1 Planctomycetales bacterium | reverse complement strand
ACAAAGAAAACAAAGAAAACAAAGAACAAAACAACAAACAACAACTCGGCCCTCGGTCAGCAATCGGTTCAGCTCGCTCTTAGTTTTGTCGAGTCTGTCGTTCCAGATGTTGCCTCAGCAATTGGGCCGCATGGCGTTGTGCTTCCTGGGGAGATTGTCCCAGTGACACTAGTTTGTCAAACGTCTCCTGAACAATCTTGGCGTAGGTGCCTTGTGCGTCGCTGGCCAACATCGATTTGATACGTTGAGCCTGAGATTGCTTTGACCGTTCTTCGGTAAAATGTTGTTGGTAGAACGCCGATGCGTGCCGATCTTGTTCTTCGCGACGCACTTCGTACCACCAGTCGGGAGGCATGCGATTGCCGGTGGCCGCATGCTTGAGGTTGTCCAGTAGATAAGCGGCGGTACCCTTCTTGAAGAATTTGTTACCAAAGCGTTCTTGGGCCGCCATGGTGATGTCAGCCCATTCGCGAATCTTGTTCGGCGAATAGGTTCGCAATACAAAACGAATGTTAGCCTCCGTCAATTGCAACGAATTCAGAATGTCCCATTCGGCTGCATCCCGCAAAGTGAACGAAGGCGACATTTTCTGTCGATCAAAGTAGGTGCCGCGAGTGAACTGAAGTTGATATCGACCTTTGCTGATTTTTCGTGAACGAACATTCGCATCGCCGCTCGCCAATACCTTCAGATCCGTTAAACGCTGAACGGCCCGCTTGATCTTGGCGGCCTTTATGTCTCGTACGGCCACCGACGGACTGATTCCCAAGATGTTGTGACCCAACTGGGATACATCAATCCAGCCCGACGTCCTGCGACGCCAGAAGATTTTGGACAGAAAAAGAAACAGACGACGACTGACCGGATCGAGTTGTCGATACAGACCGAGGTCAAAGAACAATCGTCCTCCGGCAACTTGACAGAATTCGAAAAAGACAGGGTCCCAAACAATACGCCATGCTCGCGAAGATTTGAGATCATACGGCAAGCTGTAGCTCAAGAAACCAAATGCCACTTGTCGATGCTCCGCTCGAATCGGATCGTAAAACGCATCCGACTCGTAACGTAGTGCAGCCAATCGTCGCAGCGATTCGCGAAACTGCACAAAGTTACGCCCGCCTTGGCGAGTATCTTGCACGCCAAGTTGCTTCAACAAATAGTAAGGTGTCGCCCACAATTCGGAAGTCACATTCGCTTGTGCAAACGTGATGCCCAACAGTCCCCACAAGAACAATTCATCAACGGCAGATAGTCCTAACGCCGCACGTACCGTTGCCGTTCCTTGGTTGGCATGCCGATTTCGATCGAAGTATTGAAACGAACTTTGATGTACCAAGTTCTCCACCAGAGATAGTTTCGGATCAACTGGACAAAGAGCATGTTCCACCAACGTCAACTGTCCCAAACCACATTGTCGAACCGACTTTCTTCGCGTCGTAATTTCCTGTCTTGCTTGTGCCGTTCGAGCCATCATTTCCCCCTTGCAAGGCAGACTCTAGCACGATTTGCCAACGGTTCGCAATCAATTATTTCGCGCAGTTAACCGGGCTTTGGAAGTATGTTCGCCAAGAAACGTCACGAGATTTTACGGCGGCATCATAACAGGTTCAGAACGACATAACTCTTGGCGGCTAATGGTCGCACGGTGGATTCCAAGTTTCCTTGTCCTTGTGAATCCACCATTTACATTTTGGTCCGAGTAGAAGGATTCATCTGCTTCTCGACAGGACTGTCACCGGTGTGTCAGTCTTGTGGAGGAGCAGGTAATGGAACAAAGGTAAAACGAATTTGCGTTTTTTCAGGAGGTGGCGAACGCGAAACCGGTTGAGTGGCGAACCCCAACGGCACTCAATCGGTTTTGTGTTTTGTTACTTTTTCTGAAAGGAATTGCGATGTCTCAATTGCATCAAGCGCATCAAGAATTGTTTCGACGAGAAGCGGACGAATGTTTTTCTTCTATCAATCAGCTGTGGCAACACTGCTACGATCAGAAAATGAATTCGTCCGAACTGTGGCATTCGCCGCAACAACTTTGGGTTAGGCCTATCGGCGATGATCAGGTTTGTCTGGATGCCAGCGAATCGTATCGCTTAAACGCTTGGAGCTTCGGTCAGCTTTGTCGGTTGGCCAACGTGAGTCGAGATACCGTGAATCGGCTGAGTCCCAACACGGTGTCTAGTGTCTTTGCGGAAACGCTGCCTTCGCACGCTCGGCCAATTCAACTCTTAGCGACGGGGGACGTGGTCCGTAGTATTCACGGAACCGCGTACACTCGTTTACACAATGTGGATTTGCTGACAGTCGTGCGAGAATTCGCCGT
>JAGQOZ010000840.1 GCA_020426955.1 Planctomycetales bacterium | reverse complement strand
GCTCGAAATATCCGGCACCGCCGTGCCCATGATTCCTCCGGACACAAGTGTTCCCGTGATGTCAGCTGACTTAGAACTTCCGCCCACTGCCTGCTTGGCAATATTGTTTAACCTGGAAAGACATCCCAGGTCCGTGCAGAACAAGTAAATCGCATCATCGTTGGCATACCACCGCAATGGCGACCGTCCCGTTGGGATCGAGGACACCACAAGATCAAATCCACATGAGTGCATCACAGCATCGGCGTGACCTTCATCACTGGCCCCCAATACCAAGAATAACGGAATGTTGTTGATCTGAAGCCCATTCTGCTGAAGGGCCTCCAGTCCTTGTTGCCATGCATCGTCGATATCAGGATATGCTGAATGACCACCTTCCAGCCATAGTCTCAGCGAATAATAAACGACGATTGGAATGAGCACCAACAAGACGCCGATGATCGCAAATCGCGAAACAAACTCATACGGATGAGCTGCGTCGCGATTGAAAATCGCAAACACGAACGCAGTCGCTGCACAGATTGTCAGAAAGATTGCCAATAGCACCGAAATGCGCGCAGGCAAAGACATTCCCATAAAGCGACGCGGTGCCGAGACCAGTCGTGCCGGAGCGGTGACCAATAGTCGAAGCGGCGCAATCAAATAGTTGAAAAGAGTTTGTAACGAGTTCACTTTAATTCCAAACGACTTTAAAGTTGCATCCCAGGTCGTGATTTCATCCTGTTAAGCGAAAACGCCGAAGCGATGTTACGTTGCGAATTAACGTTTCTGTTAAAACGCCGAATTGCAAATCAGCGCGCGCCTCATTTTCGGCAGAGCTACGCTTGCCAAACCAAGTAATACGCAATAACGATGGTAAACGCGGACAATACAGCACTGACCAAGACCGTACCGACCAACAAGAACTTGCCTTCCAATGGCGGTGCGGTTGTTTTCGGTCGAATCGATTCACTGATCGGCGGGCGACCTTGGCCTAGTTGTATGGAACGGGATGTTCGGCGAGCCCATTCGTTTAAGTCGGTTGGAAGCTGCAGTTGGTCGGCCATAAATGCGGCATCTTGCAAACCGTAAAGCCCGCGAAAACCAAGCACGACACAAACGTAGAACACTTCCAGGGCATCGCGTCGAGTCAATTCGGCGGCGCGAATCGCTTGCTGAAAAAACTCGGTCGCTCGATCTCGGCTCTTAAAATAAGCAAACTCCAGCGAATTATTCTCCCACCAGTCTCGCCCTTCCCACGGTGCTGCAATCAGCACGTCATCAATCCAAGCAACGAGCGCGTATTTCGCTAGGTCCCAGCCCTGCTTTTCGCCAATTTGGGCCTCTGCTTCGCGAAAGCGATTGCCAATCAATTCGCGTTCCACATCGGGAGCTTGTGCTTCGTTCCTGCCAATTCGCTCTAGTAAGTCAAGAACGTGCAAGAAAACAGGATCAACGGCAGCAGCAAATCGAGGATTCATTACATTCCTTGCGGCACTGCAAATAACGCGAATTCCAAAATAACTCGTTTGTCCGGCAGAGTGACTTCCAGTTGTCGCTGCCCTTTCAACGTTGCAATGTTGCCAATCAATTCCGTTTTGAAACGCAGAGCAAGTGTTTGCGAAGCCAAGACATCCTTCCACGCCGAATTATTCCGTTGCACGTCATAATAGATCCAATTCTGCGGCGGCAATGCACGCGGCGGCGAATCAAGCTCTAACTGTTCCACGCCGGGCAAACCATGCTTAAATATCAGGTCAACTTGCTGACTACTTCCAATCTTCCAATCCAGCTTTCCGGGGCGCAAAAGTTCGCGACAATCGGCCTCCGATATATTTTGACTGTGGACTCCCACGTACCAGGACCACGACGAATGCAGCCACTCTGGTTCGATGGAAACCTGCATGCCTCGATCAGTGCCAACAAAATATCGCTGCTGATAGTCCAGCTTCTTCGCTCCGCCCAGCAACTGTTCAATCCTGAGCTTGATCCATTTGAAAATTCGCGCTAGGTCGTCATGGTCGTAGCGAGGAATATCAGTGACGCGACGTGTCGGATCGAAAATGGACAGCATGCCCACAATTCGACAGAGTTCGCTGTAAATCAGGAACGGATGAACGCCAAGTGCAAAGCCAGTGCAATTCAAAAACGCGTAGCTCTGGTTCAACACCGACAGCATGAGCAAATCGTCCAGGTCGCCCGGTTGGTGACTGGACAGATTGATGTTTCGTTCGGCGGCTCGATTACTAAGGACTTCAATCTTTTGACCAATGATGTCGTAAATGGTTCGAACGATATCAATCGAAAGCGGTTCCCATGCGTCTGCCGCAATCAACGGCGGA
>JAGQOZ010000839.1 GCA_020426955.1 Planctomycetales bacterium | reverse complement strand
AACTTTTCGAACGATCATACTGGAATTCCGGTAGTTTTCGCACCAGTTGCAGTAACACGTCTTGGACCAAGTCCGCCGCGTCACTGGCGTTCAGCCCGGTCTTTCTGGCCCAATAAAACATCAGCGGCGTATACAAATCGACGAATTGGGTCCACGCGAGTTTGTCGCGAGAATCTTGGAGGCGAATCAAGAGACTTGGTGATGTCGATTCCATGCGTTCCGTTCACTTAGTGGGGAAAAAACGATTCTACACGGCTGCATAGAGAAATTGAAATGGGCATGTCCGAAGCAGTTCGAACATGCCCATGATACATGGCAAGTGAATTGGTCGCCGCGAAACGCGATGATGTCATCCTCGCGTTTCAGCGTCCGCTTACGCGACGCTGTGCGTGCGCCGCCGTCGGAGACTCAGGGCGAATAATCCGGTTAGCAGCAGGGTGCAACTTGCGGGTTCGGGCACGGCTGCCACTGCTGCACGAGGCCCGAGTTCAAAACCACCTTGACCAAACGCGGTCACCAAGTCGGATGTGTTGAAATCACCATCGCTATTCCAATCGCCGGTAGCCCAACCGGAATTGCCGGGTGTGGTGTCTTCGTATTCACCGGCTGCGAATACGGCGACCAAGTCGCCGGTGCCAAATTCACCGTCCAGATTGGAATCACCGAAGTAAGTGTTTCGCAAGTCAACCACCCAGGCGGTTCGATCCGCATCGTTCACACTGCCGTCACCATTCAGGTCATATTCCGATCCGGTCAATCCGTCTTGAATAGCCGCACTGAGCGTGTCGATATCTTCCGCCGTCAATTGTAAATCGGCGTTGTAGTCACCTCGAACCGACTCCACAACTTCAATCGGCAGACCAACGGCAGCGTCTAGGCCGCTAAAGGAAGGCGCAAACGTTTCTCCGTTACCATCTGTTAAGGTGGTCGTGTACCAATCTACGGTACTGTTGTCCGTCATGGAATCCAGGTCAGTTACGTTGCCTAGGAGTTCCACCGGTCCGCGGAATTGCGTTGCGTACAAGTTGCCTTGGGAATCCATGGCAATTTCACGAGGCGTGTCCATCGATTCGCTGTTATCGATAGTCTTGACCACGTCAAAATTGGACGCTGGGTCCAAAGCGTATAGCGTGACCACTCGAGGACCACCGTCACGATCAAACCGAGCGTACGACGCAAACAGGTAAGGCGAAACCAGCGGATTGTATTCCAGATCGGTATATTCGCTGTAGCTTGGAAAGTTTGCTCCGCCTTCCGTGTTTAAGGTGGTCAGGACTATTGTCTGCATAGTTAAGGAATCCACCGAAACGATATCGCCGTTCGAAGCGAACGCCAGCACGTTGGTTGAATCCAGCCAAGTGGTGCCTTGCGTGTCGAATTGTGTCAGCAGAGAAGTCGACGTTTCTCGAGCACCACTCAGCGATGCTCCCTTGCCAGTGGTGTCGCCCGCTACGTAGTCATAGATTAAAATCTCACCTGTTTCGTAACCGGTCACGGCAATCTTCGTATTGTCCGGACTGATGGAGAGTCCGCCAAGTCGAGACATGCTTACACCATTGCCGCCCATCCCCAGCGTGTCGCCAATTAGCTCACCGGGGCCTTCAGTAGTCGTCGGCAAATTGTAAATACTTCCACCTGTGCTTTCTTGGCCAAAGTTAACACCCACGAGGTTCCCGGACGGATTGTGGCTGATCGAATTGTAGTTGTCGAATTCGATGGCCTGAATGAATGCCTCTTCGACTGGGTTGCCAAGCCAGTCGCCTCCGTCAAATTCGGGTGCCCCGCGAAGGTGTTCAATATTCTGAGAGGCATTCCGATAGCTCATCGCAAAAACCAAATCATCTACTTCAAACTGAGCCTGCACTGCTGAAGCAGTGACCAAAGAACAGGAGACACAAAGCCAAATCCAATTTCGCATGTCAATTTCCTCTCGAGGTTGTCTCTTCGCTCCGCCGCATAATCGCGCAAGAGAATTTCGTAAAAAACGTTTTCTCTGGAAGACCGCTCACGTTTATCGTGCACTCCAAACTACGATCTACCATCCTGGCCAACATGTTCGTACCAACCGGTCGGCAGTCATGATATGGGACCAAGCGAATTGGTCAACAACCCGCAGGTCCCAGTTTTCCATAGTTCACCAAATTGCAATGAAGCGCCGAATAAGCTGGTGTGAAGTTTTCTAAAAGGTTCGTTTGATTGCCACGCAAACTGTCGATTGATGATTCATCAAAGGTCGTAGTTGTAGCGAGCCGCACAGTGCCGCTCGCGCGTGTTGTTATCCGTGATTCGAGACTATCAATGTGATGCTAGCGTTGGTAGTGG
>JAGQOZ010000083.1 GCA_020426955.1 Planctomycetales bacterium | reverse complement strand
GTCGGCGGCCGTGGCGACATATGCATTTGTTCCGTCATAGGTACGACTGGTAGTCGGCGTAACCAGAGTGACGTTTTTCGCCAGAATCACGCCGTCGTTGGCGCTAATGGTACCGCCGTTGGCTAGGTAATAATTATCCTTGTCCGTTCCGTCTAACATGAGATTGCCAACGGTATAACTGACTCCAGTACCAACGTTGCGGTCGGCATAGGCTCCTGCGCCTGTGATCGACAGATCATCTCCGATGAGGTTGCCGCTGAGTGCCAGCGTTAATCCTGACATGCCTGTCGTACCATCATAGGTTTTTGTCACGTTGGAACCAGCAACGTTGATCGGAGCGGCGACGACGGTATGATTGCCGATGACGACAAGCTGGTTCGAAAAGTTCCCGCTTGATGCGTTGACGTTTGTCGCATCCAATACGTAGTTCCCGACAATCAGCTTTCCGCTGGAACTAAGCTGTTCTGAAACGGGCGAAAGAGTGAATTCGGCAGTTCCACCTGCTCCATCATCGAATGTGTAGGAGTCTCCCACGACGGTCGGTGCAGCCAGAGTATGCACTGAGTTCGAACCGTCCATATATTCGGCTGAAATGAACGCATAATTGTTAGCCGTGCCGTAAACCGATTGTGTGTTGCCGAATCGTACTAACAGTTGGTCCGCCGGTACAATGGTGAAGTCACCATTCACATAGGTGATATCATAGTTGGTAGACGTGAATCCGCTGGGCACAAGAACGTCACTATAGAAACCTGCAAGTTCGTCCGTACCGGTGCGATGTACTGACAAGGCACCTGTGAGATCTGCAATCGATTCACCTCCGACAAATCCGTCGAAGCTGGCGCTGGCGAAACCGACAACGTCCGACTTTGTGACAAACTTTGCATCGTCATTGGCCGCGACGGTCAGCGGGGCTGGCAGGATGTCCGCAGACAAACCAGTCGGCTGCTGCAAGGTGTAGTTTCCGGCATCGTCGCCAGTCAAAATGTAACCGATCACACTTACGCTGATATTGGTGTTCGCATTCGCGTCGGCAAAGTTAGCAATCGGTCCTCCGCCCAAGATGACATCATCGCCGGACACAGGTGTAATCTGCGCAGTGCCGCTGAGCGATGCATTGGTTGTGGTGTCGTAGAACTTGTTGTCCGCTGCCACTCCCGATATTTCTAAGGTTGCGGCGGTGATATCTGCGGTGGCCGACGTTTGATCGGTGAACGTATAGTTGCTGGCATCGACACCGCCGTAGTTTGAATTCGACAGTGTCACTCCAATGTTGGTGCCTGCAGCTGCGCTGTCAAAGGTGCCGTCCACGCTGGTGACCGACAAGTTATCACCCGCAATCATTCCAGCAAAGGCAACGCCGGATGTATCCACGGAGGCCACCGTTGTTCCATCGTACGTCTTGTCCTGTGCTACCAAACCCGACACCACAACGGCCAAAGGCGTGATCTGAGCGTCGACCACTGCGGACGTCGAACTGAGCTGATAGTCGCTGGCGAGCGAACCGATGGTTCCCGATACGTTGGAAATAGTCAGACCGCCAAGGGTCGCTTGATTCGCCGTAAGCACATCTGCGGAATTAAAGCCGCCCGAACCGATCGACACGGTGATTCCCGTGTCTCCGGTTGCCAAGTTCGTGAATGACAGCAGCGATCCCGCTCCAGCCGGAAGTGAGGTCGTTCCATTGTAAGTCTTGGATAAGGTACCACTTGTACTTACATTGATCGTTCGTGGATCCACGGTGTGCGAACCGGCGGAACTAAATGGATTAAGTATGAAGTCAGTAGCGTCAGGCCCGGTTAAGTTGAGTCCGGTAAGGTACGAAACCGAATAACTGCCGGCGTGAGCTCCTTCGCCAAGAGTGTAAATTCCTGTGCCTGAAGTCCCCGTAAGGTTTGCATAGTCACCCGTGCCAAACGTAACGGCGGCCCCCAATTCGTCGACGATGGTATAGAGGATTCCGAACGAATCACCGTAGGTGGATGACGTTCCGCTGTTCACTTGAACATATAAAGGACGAGCTGGTTCTGGGATCAAATTCAAAGTGGGGCGATCTCCCGCTGCCCAGATGTTCGAATCCCAGCCTGATGGCAACTGAGTGCCGCTGTTGGTTGCTGTCGGAAGTGTTGTGCCGTTGTAGGACGAGGCCGTTGCGACACTGCCCGCACCAACGCTGGCTTGTGTGGTGTAGTTTCGTTCGTACGTTCCGCTCAACGCATAGCCGGCGATGCCTCCGAATGATCCGGTGCCCACGACATTGCCCCAGGAGTAACTGTCAGTTAGTTCGCCGCCAGATGTAAAGATCACGCCGATCAAACCTCCGCTTCCAAAGTAGGCGCCATGGTCGCCTTGTACGATCGAGCCGGTAGCGTAGGAAGTGTTGATGTTAAAATCGACAGTGGCGTCTGTTGTTAGTGTATGAGGAACGGGCAGATTGGTGTTGATGCCAATGTCGCCTACCAGGCCTCCCGTCGCCAGATTGCTGGTATACGAGCCATCCGTGCTGATATTTGCGGTGCTATAGGATCGCGACAGATTCATGAAGCCGCCATTCTGCGAACCAACCAGACCGCCACCAAAGAAAAACTTCTGCGTGCCACCCTGTTCGGTGGAAATCACACCGCTGCTCCAAACCCCGTCGATATTGGTGACACTGCTGACGGGAGTTCCTGCGCCTCCAACATTGCCCGTTAGTCCACCGATGCGGTATTCGGTCAAGGTAGATGTTGATTCAGTCTTGATGTTGAAGTTCGTAATTCCTAGGTGTCGAATAGTCGAACCGTTGAGCTGAGCGAACAGGCCGAGATTGCCACCGGTGGAATTGTTGATGATCATGCCGTCGGCGGCATGGCCGAGCCCGTCCAGCTTACCAGTGAATGTCGTCGTGTATACCGCGTCGCTGTACGTGCTGCCGCTCAAGTCCAGGCCGGCGGCAAACGCGTATCGTCCCGCCGAATTCATACTTGTAAAGTCCGCGACGGAATCGATCAGCGTGTAGGTCTCGTTGCCAATCTTTAGGTTTGCCGAAGTGTCCGCAAAGTCAATCGTGCGCCGATTCGCCAGATCGATATAGAAATTGCGACCCACGGCCGGAGCAGCCGTGCCATTCGTGCCACCGTACAGCAAATTCAATGTCGCACCGCTGCCGATGACATCAATATCGTTCAAGACCCAGATGTCGTGACCAGCCGCCAGTGTGAGTGCAGTATCGCTGCCCCAGCTGATTGGATCAGTAACCTGCAAATCGGCAGAAGATCCGGCTTGAAGAACAAGATTATCCTGCACGCTTGTCAGCCCTCCGACTTTCAGTTCGCCCGCGTCGCTTCCACCGATCGTGATGGACGAGAACCCGTCTTGCAGCAGGCCGAATTCTGCCTGCGAAAGGCTCAGACTGCCACTGCCCGTACCGACGCCAACCGTCGTGCTGGTAGTCTTTGGAGCAATGACCAGTGCCCCAGTAGACGAAACGTTTCCGCCCAGCTGCAAAGCGTCCGTTCGAAGCTCCAGATCGTTCGTCTGGCCATCAATTGTGCTGCCGAAGTCGAGTGATAATCCGCTTAGAATTGCATTCGCATCGACCGTGACTGCATCGTTCCATGTTTGAGCACCGTTGGTGACGGCATCCCCGCCAAGCGTTGCGGTACCGTTCACGAGAAGACTGGTCAGTGGGGTCACTGCGCCTACATCACTGCCAAAATCAACGCTGCCCGCAGTGATTTCGACGGCATAGGTTCCGTCAATCGATTGCCCGAATGCCAAGTCTCCGGTTGTTGCGGTAAAGGCAATGTCGCCGTGCAGCGTAATATCCCCGGTATAACTCTGATTGCCATTGGAGGTGATGTCGTTGTACAGATGGATGGCCGATCCATAAACGTCGATCGGTCCGTTGATGTCGAGTGCATTCCCAAGTGTCACGGTCGCAAAGGCGTTCGTACTCTTACCGACTCGCAGTCCCGTTAAGTCCGTGCCCATGCTCCATCCCGTTAGGTTTGCCGAGGTTCCGGATGTGGACAGTGGTTCGAAAGCGAGTGTTCCCGTGGTGTCGATGTTGATGCCGGCCGAATTGCTGGGAATCTGGTCCGCGATGATCACGATGTCGCTGCTGGAACTAGTTACCGGCGAACCGGCCTTGGCGCCGAAGTAGCTTTGGCTGGAGGCATTGTAGAACGCCAGGTCATCGTCGCCCGTGTTGATCGTTATCGTTCCGGATGCTGCCAGCGCTTCGAGGTTACCGCTGTCGACGGGACTGCCGACTCGAATTCCGATGTCCGCTGCGGACCGACCGGTCAGCGAAATGTCACCGGTGCCGGTCGCGGAGATCTTCAAGTCGTCTTCGATCAGCAAACCCATAAAGTTCGCGTCGGTCGAGGCGGTTTCGGCCAGAAGCGAAACCGCCGTCGTAGCGTTCGAGCTGCTACTGAGTGTCAGCGAGTTGTCAACGCCATTCGGATGGACGCCGATTAGTAATGCGTACGCGCCGTTGGTGCCGGAGTATGCATTCATTTCGATTGAGCCGCTGCCCGCATTGATCGAACCGTTCGTGCCACCGTGTACGATACACGAGCCGGATCCGGCGCTGCCACCAACCGCATTCAGATCCATTCCGGCCGCGTAAAAATCGCCGCCTCCCGTGGAAATATTGGCATTGGCAAGCCCAATACCGACTCGCCAGTTGCCACCATTGAGCATTGCGACATCGGTGCCACTCACGGCATAACCATTGCCGACCGTCAGTCCGTTCCAGGTGGTCGTTCCATCGCCGACCAACGTGCCTGGTGTCACCTTGCTTGTACTGCCACCCAACCAGACGTGTCCGCCGTTGGTCGAAATCGAAGAGCCATTAGCCAGGTTGACGTAGCCATCGACGTTACCACCGTCGCTACTGCTCCACAGGATGACATTGCCGCCGTCTGTCGTGAGGTCTCCGTTGGCAGAAAGCGAAATGCTGCCAGTGCCTTTCAACAGAATATCGCCGTCCGCACCGACGCCGCTTGTATCGATAGCGTTGTTGATGTTGACATTGCCGCCGTAAACGTTGACAGGACCGCCGACGGTCTGAGCTGAACTGATCGTGATGTCGGCTGTGTTGCCTTCTTTGCCGAGCGTCAATCCGCCAAGAGTACTCGCGATACTGAGGTTTGCGTCCGGCCATGTGAGCGAACTGGTGAAGCTTGTTCCCGTCGGTTCAACGGTCAGCGTGCCGGTCGTGTCAATGACTGTGGAAGCGTTTATCTGAACGTCATCGGATTGCAGCAGGATATCGCTGGTCGAACTCGTGACACCCGTTCCTGCAGCAGAACCAAGGTTAAGCGTCGCGCCAGGGACGACAACCGTTGATAGAATGCCGCCGTTGTCGCCCAACACTTGGATGTCGCCGCTGGCTGCAAGCAGGTCGAGGCCACCGAAGCGTACGGCCGTGGCCCCCGTCCCGACTGCGTCTCCCCGCAAAGTAACATTGCCACTGCCGGTTGCCTGAATCAGTACTCCGGCGGTTGGGCCGCCATCGATCGCGATCGCAAGATTGTCAGTCGTTCCATTCCGGCTGTAGCCATTGAAAACGATATTGCCGTCTGCTGTTTGAATGGTCGAAAGCCCACTCGCGTCGTCTCGATGAGCCGCCATGTCAAAGCCACCGGTCGCCGCCGCCGCCGCACTGCCGTAACCGTGGAGCGTGATATCGCCGGTTTGCCCACCATCAAAGGTGTAACCCTGGTAGGCAACGACGCCGAAGCTGAAGAATCCGTCTATCTGCGTTGATTTCCCGTTAACCAGAATATCGCCGCCGCCGCTGAACAGATTAATTCCGGTGTTGTGCGCAACGGCGTTGTCGTTTCCGAAGTGAATGCCCGCTCGAGTGCCCGTTAGGTTCACGGCATATCCATCCGGTGTGCCATCGCCAGCGGTACCCATGCCAATTCCGGAACTGACTCCTGCATCGTCAAGTCCTCCGGCAATGACGATGGAGCCACCGCCGGTTGTATGGGTACCAGCGATTCGGTCGACCGCCGTTCGCGTGTCGATCGATACGTTTGGCTGCACGTGAATGCCACCATGCCCACTGTTGTCGCTGTCAGACCACAGCGTGACGTCACCGCCATCGGTCGTGATGCCGACGCCATTGGACACGATGACATCTCCCAAACCTTTCAGGAGAACACTCGCATCGGTTGCACCGCTGGTACTAATGTCACCATCGATGACGACCTGGGCCCCCTCAATCGAGACCGCACTAGGGACGACCAGCGAAGCGTCGACGTCCACGTTGCCCGTTGCGGTCAAATCGACTGCTCCAACCGTTGTCAGTGTTGTGCCGTCGACCGTGAGACCAATCGCACTGTTCACGTCCAATGCCGAGCTGAAATTTTGGGCTCCGGTAGTGACCAAAGCACTTCCATTCACACCGGTGACTCCTGCCGAAGTCACATCCAGCGAAGCGAGCGCCTTGCTGCCGCCGACACCGCCGTTAATCGTAACAGTGCCAGTCCCGGCATTGATCGTCACAGCCGTGGCTGCGAGGTTCGTTTCGCGAACGTACCAATCGAGACTAGCTCCTGTCCTAGGTAGGTCATTCCATAGTCCAGCATTGCCCGTAAACTGCTGGGCGCTTTCTGTTTCGGCGCTCAGCGGGTCGCTTCCGGTGCCGTTCCAGTTGTTGGGTTCACCGGCATTCCAGTTATTGAACAGACCGTTAGCCGCCGTCGTTCCTCCGCCCGAAGCGTTTTGATAAGCGTAGATCACTCCGTTTCCGCCGTCCTGTAAACCTTCAGGCCCAGCAACCCATCGCCAGGCGCTGTCCGTTCCGATTCCCGCCACACGTCGGCCACCCAGCCATGATGCCTGGTAGCTAACCGCAATTCCGGCAATCGCGTTTTCCAGTCGTGACGTAATGGTTGCAAGGTACGTATCGCCAACCTGATCGCCAGTACCAGACTTGGCGGCGCTCAACGCGGCATTCCAGTCCAGCGAACTGTTGACTGCGGAGTAGGAATTTCCAGAATTCAATACGCCGCCGAAGACAATATTGCCTCCGTCCGAATCGAATGTTACGCCACCGGCCGAATTCGCGACAATCGTTTCACCATTGACGGTGATGTCGCCGCCAGCTGTTTCCAACGCTTGGGCCACAGATCCGCTGATATAGAGGTCGCCTCCCACTTGGACATTGACTCCACCGATGATTGCCGTGTCGCCGTTACCAAACGTGAGCGAACCGCCGTTGGTCTTGATTCCGGCGGCAGTAATCATGTTGATTCCGTCGCCCGAATTGTCCGTGTCGGCCCACAGTTTGACATTGAGCCGAGCGGTGTTGCTGTTTTGTGTGGCATCGATTCCGGCGGTGCCACCGATGCGAATATTACGAGCGGCTTGAAGCGTCAGCGTTGCATCGCCTGTCATCGCGCCGGTGACAATGTCTGCAGTAACCGTGATATCGCCGTTGTCGCTGCTGTTTCCAGAACTTCCGAAACTCGCGTCATTCGCCGCGGTAGAAACCGTGACACTGGTCCCCGTATTCAAGGCGCTGACAATGTTGTTGGCCGCAATTGCGTCAATAACGTAGTTAAACGGGTCGATCAACCACAAACCGCCTACGCCGTGCAACGCACCTGCGTCGACATGAACGCCGCTCGTTTCGATAGTGCCGCCCGAAGTTTCAATCTTCCCGCCGTTTCCGAGCAATGCGCCGCCACGAGCCAGCAGTGTGCCGAACGCTCGAGTAACACTGTTCGAATTCAACAAATCGGTCCACAGCACAATCGTCCCGCCGTCACCGGATTGGCTTGCACTAGCGTTGATGGTCGCATTCGCATCCATCACCACCGAGGAAGCTTGATGCATTTCACCGCTGCCCTGCCAATCGCCGCCCACCAACACTTTACCGCCGCCGTGCGTACCGCTGGCGTCAATGGATGACGATGCTTTCAATTCGATGGATTCTGCTTCCAGTCGAACGTGTCCACCCGTTGTCCTTCCGTCAGAGGTAACGTTTTGGGCGGCAATGGTGCCGTCATGCAGAATGTTTCCGTTGGGGTTCACCAAATAGACTTCGCCACCAATGCTGGCCGCCCCGGTCGCTCGGATGGTACCCGTGTTCTGAATCAGACCGGCTGTGGGGCTAATACCATTGCTTAGCGTTTCCATGGACGCTTGGACGTAGGTTGTTCCGTTTTCCAGCGTCACGGTGCCGCCGCCAGACAGGGTTACATTGCCGCCATTGGAAGCGATGGTACCGTGATTGGCAATTTGGTTGGCAATCAGATGTGCTCCACCTTCACCGGTTTGGATCGAACCGTAGTTGATGATCGAACCGCTGCCTCCTTGGTCGCGAAAGGTGAGTTTTCCTCCCGCCATGAATTCACTGTTCGACACGTCAAAAGTTGAAGCAGTAAAGCCGTTGGTGTTCACTGTACCCTGCGAACCCACAACAATGCCACTTGGGTTCACCAAATACACATGACCGTTGGAATTTAACGCTCCGTTGATGGTGGACGGTAGGTTGGCCGAAGTGACTCGATTCAAGATAGCCGCATTCGCTGATGGCAAATTGAAATTGGCGGCGTGGTTCGCACCGACACTGAACGAATCCCAGTTGACGATGGTGCGGTTTGTCGAAGCGTTGACATTCACAGCTTGACCGGCATTGGAAACCACTGCACTGCCGGCCACCACATTCGCGCCGCTTGGCGTTTGTGCAAACACGTCGGAACATACCAATGTACTGGTGGTACTGGCGAGGAGCACTCCGAGCGAATGTTGCCATTGTTTGCGGCGAATCTGCTTGCGACGGTTTTTTCGAGCTTGTAGTTGTGCGGTCTGCTTCGATTTACGCGACTTCGCCATCGTTCTTGAACCTTTTTTGGGGTCGAGGTGAAATGTATGAGGTGGGGACTTGGCAACGACCTGAAGCGGTTCGAAGGCAGGCTAGACAATGGATAGGGGACGTTGCATTTAGGAAACTAGCTTTCCCAAAAGAACGGCGTTCTAAAACATCACCAATTTGTCGATGTGTATTTTCCACAACGCTTGATAGTCATAGGGGATTTATCGATACGCAACGTGGCTGCGTTGGCGGACTGACGTGTAGAAACGAGTTCCGGTTCGAAATCGCGTACCAATCTGTGGTTACACGACGAACTGTTGGGGTAACCCGAAAATCAAGCTCGATGCCACGGAAACGGAATCACTTGGTCAATTTTGCTGGCGCCGGCGGCTATCATCACGATGCGGTCGAACCCCAGTGCCACGCCGCTGCAACTTGGTAGTCCGCTCCGCATGGCGTCGATCAGTCGGCTGCGAGCGGGCAGCGTGAACCGTCCTTCGCTTTGGCGAATTTGGTTGGCCGTGTGATTGCGACGTTCAAGCTCTTCTGGGTCGAGTAGTTCGAAGTAACCGTTGGCAAGTTCGATTCCCTGGACGTAGAGTTCAAACCGAGCGGCAACAGTGGTCCCGGATTCGTCGTTGTGAAGTTGGGCCAATGCGGCTTGGGAAGCAGGGTAGTCAAACAAGATGGTGGGTGCGGTTCGGCCTAACGTTGGTTCGACCACCATGGCCATCAACAGGTTCAGCCAACTATCCTTGTCGGCGGTTCGTAACGATTCAGGAATATCCAGTTTCCGTTGCGACGCAGCCTGCTGCAATTCTGCAATCGAAGCTGCATGAACGTCTGCAATGCCCAACGCATTCTGAAACGCTTTGCGGTAGCTTGTCAGCTGAGCCGGCCCCAACGACAAGAGCTGTTCGGCCAGTTGACTCAGGAATTGCATGGCATCCTGGTACGATTCGTTCTGTTTGTACCATTCCACCATGGTGAATTCTGGATTGTGTTGCGAACCGACTTCGGCCGCTCGGAAGGCTTTGGTCACTTGGAAGATCGCCAAGCTGGACGGCAGCGAGCAATGTCGATCCGCATCGACGATCCAGTCGGCCAGAAGTCGTTTCATCCCGAATTCTGGCGAAGTCTGCAGCCAATAGGTCGATCCGACGTGGGGCTTTGTTGGATCGGAATATGCGGTTACGGCGAACGGATCGAGGTGACAATCGACAACCGTATCGGCAGAAAGCAGCGGGGTTTCTACTTCAATGAAGCCTCGCTGCTGAAAGAACGCCCTGAGGCGAACCAACAGTTGCGCGCGAAGAAACAGGTTGTGCCATGGCGCAGTCGAACGAAATGACGATTCGTCAGCTGTCATCTTGGAACTGCCGCAGAACATGTTTCGACGGGCATTCCGCAGTTACTCTTTTACTCGTTCCACGTATTCACCGGTGCGCGTATCAATTTTGATGAGTTCACCTTGATTGATAAACGCAGGACATTGGAATTCTGCGCCCGTTTCCACTTTGACAGGCTTCGTGACATTGGTGGCCGTGTTGCCTTTGGCACCAGGTTCACAGTATTCCACTTTCAGCACCACATGGTTGGGAGGAGACATGGCGATTGGGTTGCCGTTAAACAGCATCATGGAACAGGCCATGCCTTCCTTGAGATATTTCCAACCATCATCGACTTGGTCACCGGACAATTCGTATTGTTCGTACGATTCATTGTCCATGAAAACAAACGTTTCGCCTTGGCGATACAAGAATTGGGCTTCAATTTCAACAATGTCCGCTGCTTCCAGGGTGTCACCCCCTTTGTAAGTTCGGTCCAAAACGGTATTACGAAGCAGGTGTCGCAACCGACATTTATATAACGCGTTCCCTTTCCCCGGCTTCACGAAGTTGCATTCAATCATCAAATATGGGTCGCCGTCGATTTGAACTTTGAGACCCTTACGGAAATCGCTTGTATTGTAGCTTGCCACGAATTTTTACCTTACCGTACGTAACTAGTTGGGGCACATTTTTGAGCCAAACATCGTAACAGGTTCGACTTCGCTGCCAAAGACGCCTTTTTCTTCAATTCCATATGACCATGCTTCGTCCCGAATCCTCCGACTGGCAACAGGAAGTCAAGCGGGCCGTGCGATCGCCGCAAGTATTGCTGCAACGACTTGGACTGCTAGTTCATTTTCAGGATCAACTGGCGAAGTTAGAAAAAGCCGGCGAAGTCTTTCCGGTGTTTGTTCCCGAGCCGTATCTGCAAAGGATCGAACCACAGAATGCCCAGGATCCGCTCCTGCGGCAAGTTCTGCCGCTGCCCGACGAATTGGACGATCTTCCCGGCTTTCAGGCTGATCCAGTTAACGATCTGGGCGCTATTAAAGCGCCGGGCGTGCTGCAGAAATATCATGGACGAGCGCTCTTAGTGGTCAACGGCGTCTGTGCGGTCCATTGCCGCTATTGTTTTCGTCGCCATTTCCCCTATTCGGAGAATTCGGATGTCGCTGCGAACTGGGATCATGCCGTATCGTTCGTGTCAAAGAATAAAGATATTTCCGAAGTGATTCTCAGCGGCGGAGATCCGTTGATGCTGACGGACGCCAGGCTTCAAGCGTTGTTTCGACAGCTGGAACAGATTTCGACCGTTCGCACGATTCGCCTGCACACCCGAGTGCCTATGATGATTCCCGAGCGAATCTCGCCGGCGCTGTTGGATTTGTTTTCATCCAGTCGTTGCGAGGTGGTAATGGTGGTTCATGTTAACCATGGTAACGAAATCGATGATCCGGTCCGTGTGATGTTTCGCAAGCTGAAGTCCGCCGTGTCGCTGCTGCTAAACCAAAGTGTCCTGCTTCGCGGCGTCAATGATAGTGGAGAAACTTTGGCCGAATTGTCTACGAAACTGATTGCCAGCGGCGTGCTGCCCTATTACTTGCATCAACTGGACCGAGTGGCCGGGGCGGGGCACTTTGAAGTACCGGTGGAACGCGGGAAAGAGCTGGTGCGGTATTTGCGAAAACGGTTGCCCGGCTATGCGGTGCCGAAATATGTCATTGAAGAGCCTGGGGAACTACACAAGATTTCATTGGATTAGCGCGATTGCTTCCGTGACGCGGGCCAAACTACCGCGCCCAGCATGGTGGCTAGTCCGGCGACGCCTAACGACGCCAACACATTCGAATAAAACGTCAGTTCGTTGTACTTCTTCTCGTTCTTAAGGAACTCGGGCGTTGCGCGAAATTCCAGCCGCGTATTTCGATAGCCGAGCCAAGTTTCCCACGCTTCGCGCAGCCCGACTTTGTCTATTTGAGCCGCAGAAATCTCGGGAATTTCCGGTCGATTCGTGTTCAACTGACCTCGGTCTGAAATGATTCGAACATAACCTCCAACCCCTAGCGCCAAACATAGTAAGCCGATTGCAAACACGATGCCTCGAGCTTGTGACCAAGGCGAACCGGTTTTTTGGGGCTGGACGTCCAACGTTTCCATCTTGGACAGTTCACGCAGAGTGGGGACCACTATCGTCGCTCCGCACTTGCATTGAAGCGTTTCGCCCGCTTGCGTTTTGGCGATCGGTAAGCACTGTGAACAAGACGTACAAGGAAGTTGATAAATCTGCATAGGGAAGGACACTCCATTCGGAGAGAAATATTTGGACGAACGTGTGGAGCGAATTGCGATCGCTTAACGGTCGAGTTCGATCTGCTTGATTGCTTCAACGCAATTCCATTTTCAGTGAATTCTATTGTTGTTTGCCTATAGACCGAGTGAAAGCGGTGATTACAATTTAGACGGCGATGAAGCCAACGCTCACCCCTCCCCGCGGCACGGCAACCGGTCTTAGTCCAAAAAAATCTAGTGGACGACAATAATGGCCCGTCGGTTGATGCGGAGCGTTAAATGCGAAGGAGCTTTGCATGTGTGATTTGTCGTGTTTTTTCTTGACGACAATTCATGATGCGGCAGGGCCCGTAAACTGCGATACGCGAATTTCCCTCCCTATTGTTCACCCCAAGATCGTCTGTTCTTTTGGTCAGCTTGACTTGTGGCGCAGAGGGTCATGAACGTCGGTTCTGTTTTTGTAATCGTAATCTTTTAGCAAATGTCAAGTGAATCAAGCCGAGTGGATTGTGGGTGGTAGAATTTTGCTGTATGGCGATGATTTGTGCCTAACGGAGACGTTAAGTGCAAGCGGGATTAAAGAGCACGGGGGTGCTTCCTTCCCCATGAAATACGTCTAACTCTGACCAATTTTGTGAAGGAGCTGAGAGTTGTACACACTGATAGAGGATTTTGAAGACGATGCACGTTCTGTGTCCAGTGAAGACTTTGACACGGGAGCAACCGACGTTGTCGACGACGATGATGACGATGAATTGCTTTCCGCCGAAGACATGGCCGACAATGACGACGCAGAATCTGATGCCTCAGGTGATTTAGTAGATGAAGCCTTAGACGCGGATTCGTGGTCGGACGATCCTGTCCGGATGTATCTGACGCAAATGGGCGAAATTCCACTTTTGACCCGAAAGCAGGAAATCGATCTCGCCAAACGTATTGAAGATACTCGCCAGCGTTTTCGTGCCAAGTTGCTTGAGTGTAATTACGTAATCCAATCGGCCTATAAGGTGCTGAAACGAGTTCACAATGGTGAACTTCCTTTTGACAGAACCGTTCAAGTTTCTGTAACCGATAGGCTCGAAAAAGACCAAATTCTAGGCCGTTTGCCGCACAATTTGGCAACGCTGGATGTGGCTTTGAAGAAGAACCGTCGAGATTATTTGATTGCGGTCAATGCTCGTCAGTCCAAGACCAAGCGGAAAGAAGCCTGGAAGCGATTAGGTCGAGGCCGAAAGCGAGCAGTTCGATTGGTTGAAGAACTCGGTCTGCGAACTCAGCGCATCGAACCGATGATTCGCACCTTGGACCAATTCAGCAAACGCATTGACGAATTGAAAGCCAAGGTGGATGCGTATCGTGCTGAAAAAATCCAAGACGACCAATACGTTCGCACGCTGAATGAACTGCGTGAATTGCTTTCGGCACTTCAGGAAACGCCAACCAGCTTGCGAAATCGAGTGGCGTTTCTGAAGAAGGAATACGCTCATTATCAGAAGGCAAAACGCGAATTGTCCGAAGGTAACTTGCGTTTGGTGGTTTCGATTGCCAAGAAGTATCGAAACCGCGGCTTGAGCTTCTTGGATCTAATTCAGGAAGGAAATGCGGGCTTGATGCGAGCGGTAGACAAGTTTGAGTATCGCCGAGGTTTCAAGTTCTGTACCTACGCCACATGGTGGATTCGCCAAGCGATTACTCGAGCGGTTGCGGATCAAAGTCGAACGATTCGAATTCCAGTGCATATGGTCGAAACGATGTCGCGAGTTCGCAATGTTTCGCGTCAGTTGCTACAAGAACTGGGACGCGAACCCACGATCGAAGAAACTGCTCGACGATCCAACACAACCGTGGAAGAAGCTCGACGAGTCCTGGCGATGAGCCGCTACCCGATCAGTTTGGATCGTCCTGTTGGAAACAGTGAAGATAGCCATTTTGGTGATTTGCTGCCGGATGGTGGCGCAGAAAGCCCTGCTACCGGCGCCGCTCAGGAAATGTTGCGAGGACGCATTAACAAAGTGCTCAAAACGCTCAGTTATCGTGAACGGGAGATCATCAAGTTGCGGTATGGCTTAGGTGACGGCTATAGCTACACCTTGGAAGAAGTGGGCCATATTTTCAAAGTGACTCGGGAACGTATTCGCCAGATCGAAGCCAAGGCAGTGCGGAAGCTCCAGCAGCCGAGTCGCAGCCAGGAATTGGTGGGCTTCTTGGACTAAGCAAATGAACCGTTGACATGGATTGCGGAACAAAAAGGCTGGTAATGACCAGCCTTTTTTTGTGGGTTTTCGAGTGCACCACGTGCTCAAAGTGTCCCGTGCAGGCGAATCTGAATTGTTAACGTCTTGCAGCGAGTTTGTTAAATTTGGTATGCTAGCACGTTGTGAGTGCGTTTTCGCAAACCGTTGTGGAATAACGAGTTACGAAAAATATCTTCCGAGTGTTGACGATTCGAAACAAACACGTACAATCCTCGAAATGTCGCATATGTTGTGGCTTCGGATGACCGACCTACAATATATTGTGTTCAGCGGCTTATTTGGCTGTCGACGGATTATGTCGTCCGCCGAATGAGAAAAGCTGAAGTTGTTGGCGCGCGTTCTGGTGCGCTTGTACGGAAACCACCTTCTCTACATCTGCAAGGAGCTTTGTCCAATATGGCAACGGCTGATCTACGCAATGCTGAATCGACCTCGGGGAAATCTTTTCGCAATTCGAAGGGGCTACGAATTGAGACAACGTTTTGCTCGGACGATGTTCAGTGCCCCTTTGATACCACGGAATGGGAACTTCGCTCGGCAGCAATCAAGGATGAAAATGGTGCCGTTTTATTCGAACAAACTGACTGTGAGATCCCGGCGGCTTGGAGTCAATTGGCCACGAATGTTGTTGTCAGCAAGTACTTTTATGGCGAAGTCGGCACTCCCGAACGTGAAAACAGCGTTCGACAGCTTGTCCATCGTGTGACTCGGACCATTGCCGATTGGGGTGTGGCAGATGGCTATTTTGCTTCGCCAGAAGATGGCGAACGATTTTATCGAGACTTAACTTGGCTGTGTGTTCATCAGCATGGCGCCTTCAACAGTCCTGTTTGGTTCAACGTTGGCCTTCATAGCCAATATGGCGTGGAAGGTGCCAAGTGCAATTGGCACTGGGATCAAGAGACTCGCCAATCGCATCAACCGGAAAATTCGTATGAATTTCCACAAGCGTCGGCGTGCTTTATTCAAAGCGTGGAAGACAACATGGAAGACATCATGCGATTGGCCACCAGCGAAGCGATGCTCTTTAAATTCGGTTCGGGGACAGGAACGGATCTTTCCACGATTCGATCGCATCGTGAAAAGTTGTCCGGTGGAGGAAAGCCGTCGGGGCCCCTTTCGTTTATGCGAGTCTACGATCAGATTGCTGCCGTCGTGAAATCGGGTGGTAAGACGCGTCGCGCTGCTAAAATGCAGTCTCTGAAGATATGGCATCCGGAC
>JAGQOZ010000838.1 GCA_020426955.1 Planctomycetales bacterium | reverse complement strand
ATTGTCTAGCCCAGGACAACGTCCTGGGAACGCGACGACGAATTGACCTTCGGGCCAACGGCGGCTAAAGGCGGGACTACCAACCAAAGAGGCAGCTCATTCCGCTGTCGCTGTTAGCCACAATTGATTGGTGCGGAGCGAAGAAACTTGCAGGCAGCGTCCCAGATCAAATTCGACGGGGATTGTTCTTTGAATTCGCCCTGATTCGTCGACTACCGTTCCTTGCAGTCGAACCGGACCGGACACGGGCCAGCGAGCTTTCCATTTGAGCGTGACTTCTTTGGCCGAATCACCTTCGCCTGCTGAAGTTGCTGATTCACAAGTGACTCCATCCGGAAGCTCGACCGCTTGGATGTTCACCGCCTGTGCAAAGCCGTTTTGTCGGTTCACCGTCACTTTCCATTCGCCCGTCACGTCTTCTTTGGCCGCAAATTGCAAACGGTCATCCGCCACTGACAGCGTCACATCGGGAACCAGCGTAGTCACCAACATACGATAGAAGAAGTGTTCGCCACCAAAACGATACAGATCACGAATTTGAATCACATAGTCACCAGCGTCCGGTGCGGTAAAGTCCAATTCCGCGTCTACTTGTTCTCGGCTGGCATCATCGTTTTCCGCCAGCATCTTTTCTTCGTTGGCATTCCAAATCGAAATGTGTGGATCCAGGTCCGAACCAATCTGCCGAGCCTCTACTTTGCAGCGAACTTTTTGTCCCTTGGTCAAAGCAATCCGATATCTCTGCACCGCTTCCGACGCTCGAATCACGCCGTTCGCCCAAACCGGAATTGACGTCAGGCCCAGCGTCTGATCATCATCTGCATGCGTCACTACTTGTGTGCCCAATTCCGCGACCGGCAGTTGCAGCAAACCGGCATTTCTCTGCGATGCACCTCGCCAAGTACCCTCGGTACGGACCGCCGTGATGTTTGGCTGCGTTGTTAGATTCCAGCCCTTCAAGACAAGCGAATTCGGTTGTTCGGCAGCCAATACCAGTGGCAGCGAAGCTTGGACGAACGGCCCCGTTGTCAGCGTTAAACGGTAAACGTAATCTTCGCCTCCGGAATAACGAATGGAACTATTCGGCTGTTCCGGAAACGCAAAGATGCGAATGCGATAATCTCCGTCCGACGGCGCAGTGAATACCAACAACGGATCAATGCCGTGGGCGTCGTCATTTTGTTCCAGGACAAACCCCTTGGCATCACAAATCTGCAGTGACGCATCCATGGGAGCACGCAAGATTTCGTTGCTGGTTACGGCAGCCACCAAAGTTTGATTCGCCGACAGTGTCACCACGTATTCGTCCACTTCGTCATTCTTGATCAATCGCCCGTTGATGGTTTGGTCCATCACTTCCGCCATCTGATTGTCCGGCTCGGTGATCTCCGGCAGCGAACCCACCACCAATGGTATTAGCGGCGACGCGCCCGCCGCATTGTAGAAGCGAATTCGATAAACTCCCGGCGTGATACTGGCGTCGGCGGAAATCTGAAACTTCGCTTTTTCATTCGTCACCGACACCAAAATACTGGGCGTTTCGCACCAAATATCTATTGGGCCATCCGGAACCGAACCCAACGCTTGGACCGTGACGGTCGTTCCGGCCTGCAATCCGGCCGGAAACAGGCGATTGATACCTGGTGCACTGTCCTGCGCCAGCGAGATGAACGGAAACAGAAAAACAATCCAAACACAACGTTGCAACATCAAAGTTTCTCTACTGCCAAATGCCTGTCAGCCCATCAATTCATCAATGGGCGTGGCGTCGCTGACCAAGTGCGTAGGACGCCCTTCCGGAGTTACATAGATTTTGTTGGGGTCGATCCCCAACTTGGCATAAATGGTGGACGCAAAATTCTCCGGCGAAAGCACTCGATCCACCGCCGCGAACCCTTGCCGATCGGTGGCACCAATGACTTGTCCGCCAGGAGTGCCACCGCCAGCAAACAGAACCGACATGGCGTTGGACCAATGATCTCGTCCACCATCTTTGTTGATTTTGGGAGTTCGTCCGAATTCACCCAGCGCCACCACCAGCGTTGAGTCCAACATGCCCAAACGATCCAGATCGTTGATCAGCGCGGCAATGCTACCTTCGAAATCGGGGAGTCGTTTTTGCAAGGCGGGGAACAGATTGGTGTGATGATCCCAGCCTCCTTCATACAAGGTGATGAACGGCACGCCGGCTTGCACCAAGCGCCGAGCCAGCAGAGCGCGTTGTCCAAAACTATTGCGGCCGTATTCGTCGCGAACTTGGTCCGGTTCGCTATGAATATCAAACGCTTTCTGCGCTTCCGTCGAAGTCACCAGTTGATAGCCCTGT
>JAGQOZ010000837.1 GCA_020426955.1 Planctomycetales bacterium | reverse complement strand
TTTGGGCATCCGAGGCGGATTGGTGCCGTTAGGGCCGTACATCAACAGCATGTTGGGCACCGTATCGCCTTGCGGATCAATCAGCTGGAACGGCACACCTTCAAACGTTTTAGGGCTCCAGTCGGGAAAGACCATGCGTTCTTGGCGATTCCGCCCGCCAGAAAACATTCCCGTCGTGCTGACCACGGAAGCCACTTTTCGCAAATCCAACGGGACGTATTTTCCTTTGGCAGTCAGGAATTCCAGCAAGTTGGACAATTCGTCCTTGGTCATCTGTTTTTCAAAACCTTCCGGCATCAGAGATTTCTTGGATGCGGTTAGTTCTTCCAGATCGGATCGAGGAATCGGATGACGCTTGGCTTCGGCATCAATCAATTCCACCGAAGTCCGACTTTCGCCCGCCAGCATCCCACTGATCACTCGCCCATTGGTCAACACCGCCGAATAAATCCGGAAGTTGCCTTCGACACTACGGCTGGGATCAATAATGTGCATCAGCAGTTCTTCTTTGGGATGGACTGCCATGCCGGTTAGTTCGGGGCCAATGTTCTCGCCTTCGCCACTGTGCTTATGACATTTCGCACAATGTTTCTTGAAGATCTCTTTGCCCGCCGTTGCATCGCCCGTCAGATGCGTGACAGGCATCAATTCATCTAAGACCTTCTGGCGATCGGCGTTCGGCAGTTGTCCGCCTGCCGCCAATACCTCTTGAGCTCGTTTGCGAATCGTTTCGTCCGGATAATTGTTGAGCAGCTGCTTTTGATCCAATTTCACATCACCCAAAGACAAGTCACCGGCTTGGATGGCATCCAGCAAAGCAGCGGTAGCTTCGGGCCGAGTTAGCAGAACGCTGATTGCGGTTTCTCGCATCGAAGGAGTTCCCAGTGCAGCGTTTTCGGCCAGCAATGGGCCCATACCCGGCGCCTTGCTGGTTCGCAAAGCGTTCATCACGCCGGTTGAAAATTCTGGCACGGCGTTAGGCGTGACCAGCGAAAGCAGCTCGGCCACCACGTCGTCACTGCCCGCTTGCAGGCTGATCATTTGCGCCGCCGCGGCGACTCGAGCATTCACCGCCGCGTCTTCGTCACTGGCCGTTGCCAACAACTCTTTAGAGATTTCCGTGGCGTATTCTTCTAACTTTCGACTTCCCAATAACGAAGCCAGCCGAATCACGTCCGCCTTGGAATCGGCGTCGGAATTCTTCAAAGCGGTTAAGAGCGAATCTTCCAATTTGTCAGTCAATTCAGGCTGGTAACTGGTGGGCCAACCTTCAGTCATTCCGTTAATGACCGCCGTGGCCACTTTGCTATTGGACGAAGCCAACGAATCAAGCAGCTTTTCCAACTGTTGCGAATCAGGTTTGCCTCGAGCAATATGTTCGGCCACTACGCTGGCGGCTTCGAGTGCTCGATTGTTGGGCTCGCCTTTGATTTCCGCCAAACCGGCCAAAAACGAAACCGCATGCTTGGCACCAGCGGCCGTCACGGCGTCTCCCAACCAGCGGTCAGACATCGCTTTGTTTTCACCCGCTAGTCCGGCCACTTTTTGACCTGCGTCGTCCGCTTGCGGCATGTCGGCCAAGGCCAAGACGGCGGCCAGTTGCACTTGCGAATCATTGTCGGACAAGACATCGGCAGCAACAATCGCCGCGGTCGATTCATTTGCTGCGGGTAACACGGCTACGGCGTTACGACGAACTCCGGCCGATGGATGCTTCAGCGCTTCCACAGCTGCTTTGAACGCTTCATTCGAAGGATCATTCAATTCGCCTAAACCGTGCAGCGTCCACAACGCGTGAATCGCTCCGACATTCAAACCGATAGCGTCTTGCGATTTGTCCTTGATCAATTCAATCAGGCCGGGCACAGCAGATGAATCGGCTTTTTCGACCAGCAGTCGTTGAGCTTGTTTGCGCCATAACATGGTGGGATGCGTCAGCGTTTCGACCAGTTGGTCAATGGATGCTTCCGCCAGCGAATGGACGTCCACTTCGTCGCCTGCCGTGTAGACCACTCGGTAAATACGGCCATGCTTTTTGTCTCGTAGATCCGATTCATACGCATTCCCTTTACCGGTTTGGAAGCCTTGCGGTGTCGGGTTGTGCTGCACAATGTAGTTGTACCAATCCAAGACCCAAACGTTGCCATCGGGACCAACTTCCGCCATGATCGGCGCGGCCCATTCATCGTCGGCGGAAACTAGATTGCACGGACTGGTCGAAGTGAAATCCGCGCCGTCTTTGCTGATCACGAACGTGCCAACCAAATGGCCTGTCGGACCACAGACAAACGCCGTGCGGTTCCACCACGTGGACGGATAAGTTCTGGCG
>JAGQOZ010000836.1 GCA_020426955.1 Planctomycetales bacterium | reverse complement strand
GGCTAATGACGCCAGGTTCATAACCAACCGGCTGAGCGTCACCGGTGATGAACAAGATTCGTTGATCTCCTGGCAGCAGGTCGTCGTTGCCTAGGATCGTAATAATCACTTCGCTTATGGCGGTACCGTCTAAAGATTGGACGGTAAAGTGGTCAATGACCGAATCTCCAGAATGAAGAAATTGCACTGTGGAATTATTTAGCTGGTACGTCCAGTCGCCGGACGGAGTAATCCAGAATGTGCCAAAGATACCTTCTGAAGCTACCTGCGGCACCACCGCGTCTTCACCTTGATCTGGGTCAGTTACAATCAGCAGACCAGACACCGGCAGCAGTGAATCTTCATCAAGCGAAGCGGTTAGCGTTCCGGAAATCGAGGCCGGATCGTTCGCACCAGAAATATTGATTGTGGCAGTTTGCGAAACGCTACCGCCGTGTCCGTCTTGGATATCGAAACTGTAATTGATCAATTCGTGCTGATCCTTTGGCAGATATTTGTACGCCGAAGGATCAATCGTAAGCGAGTTCGTGCCTGTCGAAATTCCCGCGGCACTGCCGGCCGTATGCAGAAGATTACTAACGAAAATGACGTCACCTAGATCAGGATCACCGGAGCCGTCCAGCAGGTCCACAATAAATTGGGCGTCGTTTTCGCTTGCAGTGATGGAGATAGGCCTCGTAACTGTCGGCGGATGATTGCCGTCGATTGGCGAATTAATTACATAATATCCACCGATAAAATCTTCCGTCGATACATTGGCTAAGTTGTCATGGACTCCGCCAGATGCATCGTTGTCAAAATCTAGTCTCAGGTTGCCGACTCCTCTAACGGAATTTACTGTAACTGAGAAGATTTGCCCTGGCGTTGCGGAAACATTAGCAATGGTGCCCGTAGCCGAACCTGTTGGAACAATCACAAAATCGGCCGGATCAACACCATTTACGCTCGCGTCGAATAAAACAGTGAATACAACGCTTGTTGCACTGGTTGGATTTTCGGCACCAGGCGCCGGCCCAATTGCGATGACACGGGGAGGGACGGGATCTTGATTTACTGTATTGCTTCCAGGGCCACCGTCTAGAGAGTCACTACCGGCACCGCCATAGATTTCATCGTTGCCTTCGCCGCCAATGATTTCATCGTCTCCACCTTCGCCATAGAGACGATCGTTTCCGGGGCCTCCGTCCAACGTGTCAGCATCGGGACCACCAAATATGATGTCATCGCCTTCAAGGCCGAAAAACTGGTCGTTGCCTTCTTCGGATTCCAAGTAATCTGCACCAGAGCTGCCGGTGATTGTATCGTCGCCTGGGCCACCGAAAGCAACGCCAAAGAATTCGCCAGAGATCAGGGAATCATTTCCCGCCTCAACGTTGTCGTCGCCATCGCCCCCAACTAGGAAATCGAATCCCGCGTTTCCTCGTAGGGTATCATCGCCACGACCTCCGAAAACAACGTCGGTATCGCTTCCTCCTTCATACGTGTCACTTCCTGTTCCAGAAAGCTCAAATTCAAATTCGAATAGCTTCAAAATGGCAAGTGGTGCTGAAAATATGCTGAATGCTGATTCAAAACTGAAGATCTTTTCAAAAGTAAGTCCAACGGACAACTTCAGATTAAACGCATCGCCAAACACGATATTCAGTCCGTCTCCTCCATCAATTTCGTCATCGCCGTCACCACCAACGATGAAATCGAAGCCGTTTCCTCCTTGGATTGTGTCGGCGCCGGAATCCTCGGCTGTAAGAGCGACTCCTGCAGATAGAGAGCCATTCGCAAGCGCATCGAAAACGCTACTTCCAAACGTCGAAAACGAAAAGCTGTCGCCAATTAAGAAACCAGTGCCATCGATCGTATCATCGCCCTCGCCACCGGCGATGACGGCAAATGAGTTCCGACCAGTAATGATGTCATTGCCGCCATTTCCAAACAACAGGCTTGTTCCGGATGTGTTGCCGATTATGGTGTCATCACCGCCTCCGCCGATGACCAGTGTATGATCGTTGCCGGCGGTGATAGTGTCGGCACCGTTTCCAGAACGTACAAAATCGATATCGGTCGCGAATTCGAGGTTTTCCGCATCGAACGTGATCGCCGCGTCTACGCTCAGGCTATCGCCTATGATTACCGCAGTACCGCTTCCCCCATCAAGCGTGTCGTCACCTGCTCCTCCTAGAAGGAAATCATTCCCCGAGTCACCTCGCAGTAAATCATTGGCACCGTCGGCAGGCTCCAAGCCCGCCGAGAATGTAAATTGCAGGTCCAGCATATCGTCAAATAAGGACTTCAATGTCGAAACATCGCCCGACCAGCCTTCACCAAGCAATACGT
>JAGQOZ010000835.1 GCA_020426955.1 Planctomycetales bacterium | reverse complement strand
ATTTGGCGTGGCTGCTCGGCAAGGCTGTCCCTTCGACTGCGGTCTGTGCGAAGAACACGAACAACACACTTGCATTGGCCTGCTGGAAATCACATCGTCCTGTAATTTGGAATGTCCGATGTGTTTTGCGGAAAGTGGCCCCGGTGGCAAGCATTTGTCATTCCAGCAGTGTCAGGCAGCCATTGATCGGTTGGTGGAAGTGGAAGGGCAGCCCGAAATTTTGCAACTCTCTGGTGGCGAACCAACCATTCATCCTCAGTTTGAAGCGATTTTGGATTACGCGTGCCAGCAACCCATCGATATTGTCATGATCAATACCAACGGTGTGCGCATTGCCAAAGACGCGGCGTTTCTGGAGCTGTTACAGAAGTACCGACACCGTATTGAGATTTATTTGCAGTTTGATGGGCTGAGTGAAGCGAGCTATCCGGCGCTGCGAGGCGAACCGCTGTTGGAAACGAAGTTGCAAGCGGTCGAGCGTCTGGGAGCAGCGGCCATCAACACCATTTTGGTCAGCACCGTTCAACCGCATGTAAACGACGATCAAATGGGAGCGATTGTGCAATTCGGGCAAGAACGGTCCTGGGTAACGGGGGCCAGCTTGCAACCGGCCACGTATTCCGGGCGTTACGTTTTGCCGGAAGATTTGGAGCAGCGAATTACATTCCCCGATATCATTCAAGGCATACAACGGCAGACGGATCAGCAATGGCTGGAAACTGATTTTTCGCCGCTACCGTGTGCCCATCCCAACGGTCATACGCTGGCCTATGCGGTTCGAACCAATGACGGCATTCTTCCGTTAGCTCGTTTCATTCAGCTCAAGAATCATTTGGATTTGCTTTCGGGCCGAATCACGTTCAATCGTCCTCGAGCCAAAGAGCTGATTGCCGAATATCTTTCTCGTCAACCTTGCGGCTTAGGAGGTTGTGACCAAGACTGGTCACTCGGCGAATCACTCGACGCTGCGACTTTGACTCCATCACAGCTAGAAGTGGCCGCCGGATTTTTTCAAAAAGCGATGACGGAAACATTAGATCCCAGTGACATGTTTCGCATCACGACCACTTCATTTATGGACGCGTACAATTTTGACGTGCGTCAGTTGATGAAGTCGTGCGTGCATTTTGTTTTGCCGTCTGGGCATTTGATTCCGTTTTCCGCTTACAACGTGCTGTATCGCCACGGGCATGTGCCGCTGCCGCCCTTGCAAGATTCGCGGTTACCGTTGGTTCGAACATGAATTGGCAAGCTTATTATCCGCTGATCATGCTGGCTGCCCTGTTGAGCGGTGCGTGGATTAGCCGTCGGTACAAATCGAATTTGGCGATGTCGGCGTCGCAGAAAATCTGGTTGGGGCTATGTGCGTTTGGCGGAGCCATGTTGGCCGCTCGATTGCCATTCCTGTTCCCAGGGGTTCCCGGAATTCAAGGGCAGACGGGCCTACTCATCAGCGGCAAGACGATCTTGCTGGGGCTGGTCGGCGGATACGCCGGAGTCGAATGGGGAAAGTGGTCGGCTGGGATCAAGACGAAGACTGGTGATGCGTTTGTGGTGCCAGTAGCGGTATCCGTGGGGATTGGTCGAATCGCCTGTTTTCTGGGTGGTTGCTGCTATGGCGTCCCGACCAACATGCCGTGGGGCGTGACGTTCTCGAATGTCGACATGGCCGCTCGTCATCCAACGCAACTGTACGAAGCCGCGTTCCATTTCAGCATGGCAGCTGTTTGCGCCGTGCTATTCGACCGAAAAATCTGGCCGCGACAATTGATCAAGTTCTATTTCTTGTCGTATTTTGTGTTTCGCTTCCTGACGGAATTTCTTCGACCAGAGGAACGTATTGTTGGCGGAATAACCGTTTATCAGTGGATCTGTGCGGCGATGTTTGGCGTCTTTTTGTGGCTATGGCAACGAGACGCGAATTCCGGGGACCGGCTTTCGCACGAATTTTTGTCGAATTAGCGCCCCGCAGAACTTCTCGAGCATGAAAATCGCATTCGGTTGTATTCGTTAGCGAACTGCGTCCTGTTCGATAATCTTCGACCACACCAAGTAGTCATTTCTTTTCGTCGTGCAAAACTTGATCGATCACGATGGCAGCACACAGGATGGCAACGTCATCTTCTCCGTCGATGATGTCGATACCATAGGTATCGGTCCAGGCCCAGTAAGCCTTTGAGACTCGAGCCACCGTATGGCCGGCACGAAAGAATTCGTAATCGTGCAACCAGAACTTTCCTTCAATCGAATAGTCGTTGGGCCCCGGCACGTCCAGCGTAAACGATTTATTGAACCAACTGAATTTCTTAACGACTTCAGCGAATAAACTGCCGTT
>JAGQOZ010000834.1 GCA_020426955.1 Planctomycetales bacterium | reverse complement strand
TGGGTGGTCAGCGTGGCGTCCGCTTCTGGGAACTTTTCGAAAGCAAACCGAGGAATCTTGGTGACCACATAGTCGATGGTGGGTTCAAAGCAAGCTTTGGTCTTTTTGGTGATATCGTTGGGTAATTCGTGCAGGCGATAACCCACGGCCAACTTGGCGGCAATCTTGGCAATGGGAAAACCGGTCGCTTTGGAAGCCAACGCACTGGAGCGACTCACGCGAGGATTCATTTCGATCACAATCATGCGACCGTTGGTGGGATTGATGGCAAACTGGATGTTCGAACCACCCGTTTCCACACCAATTTCGCGAATCACCGCCAAACTGGCGTCTCGCATCCGCTGGTATTCCTTGTCCGTCAAAGTTTGGGCTGGTGCGACGGTGATCGAATCGCCCGTATGCACGCCCATGGGATCAAAGTTTTCAATGGAGCAGATGATGACCACGTTATCGTCCAGATCCCGCATCACCTCCATTTCATATTCTTTCCAACCAATCACCGACTCTTCAATCAAGACTTCGGTAACGGGCGATTGATCCAAACCGCGACGCACCAGCGTATCGAACTCTTCCTTGTTGTAGGCAATGGCCGAACCCGATCCGCCCATGGTAAAGCTAGGTCGGACAACGGCCGGCAGGCCTACCAACTTCAGTGCTTCTCGAGCTTCCTCCAGCGTGTGAACGGTTTCACCCTTGCAGCATTCCAGGCCAATTTTCTCCATGGCCGATTTGAATTGGTCTCGTTCTTCCGCCTTGGCAATGACTTCGGACTTGGCGCCAATCATTTGGACGTTGAACTTTTCCAGCACACCGTGACGATCCAAATCCATGGCCACGTTCAAACCGGTTTGGCCGCCGACGGTGGGTAGCAGCGCGTCAGGCCGTTCCTTTTCGATGACCTTGGCCACCATTTCCCAGGTCAGCGGTTCAATGTAGGTGCGATCGGCCGTTTCAGGATCGGTCATGATGGTGGCCGGGTTGGAATTGACCAGCACCACTTCGTACCCTTCTTCTCGCAGGGCTTTGCAGGCTTGCGTACCCGAATAGTCGAATTCGCAGGCTTGGCCAATCACAATAGGACCAGAACCAATCAACAAGATTTTTCGAAGATCATCGCGTCGCGGCACGACTGCTTACCTCGTCGGAATAATAGACTCGTGAACCAACATCTACGCCCATCCAAAATCTTCTGGTTGTAGGTTACGAACGGCAAATGGGCTGGATAAAATTTCTGGACGATACCACGTTCTCGGCCCGCTTCACAAGGGGTGGGCCGAACGATGCTTCATTTGTAGTACAGTCACGGCGTTCGCGGACCCAGGAAACGGCTTGCCGCGAATATCGTTGCTTCCGGCTCCACTTCGTCCTAGGCTGTTGGCAGTCCCGGCACCAAGCCAAACTTGATGGTCGCCTCTACTTTTGCAGGAGAATTCAATCGATGCATTCGAATCCAAGCTTTCCCAAAATCTGTACTCGTCTGATAACCGTGGCGTTGCTGATGGGCTGCCTGCCGACGTTGGCTGTTCGAGCGGATTCGCCTGCGGAATCGGTCACCTTCGAAGACAACTTCTCCGATGGTATGGACCATTGGAAAACGTCCGATCCAGATCCGGTTAACAAACCGTTTTGGAAGTTGGAAAGTCGCACGGATGAACAAGGCAAGTCAAATCCATATCTGCGCTGCACCGGCACCAGCAACTATCAGCCTCCGCATCGCAGTCCGCATAGCATCGCGTTAATCAAAGACGTGGTGGTGACTGATTTTGAATTCACCGCCACCATTCAGAGTACCAATCGAGATGCCGGTGCACATCGAGACCTCTGTTTGTTTTGGGGTTATCAAGATCCGTCGCATTTTTATTACGTTCATTTTGGTGCGAAGGCCGATCCGCACGCTTGCCAGATTTTCATTGTCAACGATGCACCTCGAATCAAAATCACCAAAGACGAAGCCACCGGCACTCCGTGGACCGATGGTTGGCACAAGGTCAAGCTGGTGCGGAATGTCGAATCAGGCTTGATGGAAGTTTACTTCGACAACATGGATCAACCGCTGATGACCGCGCAGGATAAACATTTTACTTGGGGCCAAGTGGGGATCGGCACGTTTGATGATCACGGCAATTTCGACGACATTCGCTTGATAGGAAAACCGAAAGCGGACGATTCGACAACGGCCAAAGACGAATAATGCTACGACGAGACTCTGTAGTTGCTTTTATCCTAGCCCGAAACGTAAGTGAGGGAAAATCCAAGTGTTCCTTTGGTCCCTCGCTAACGCGTTTGAAGTTGCGTTTATCGTAGCCCGACACGTAAGTGAGGGAAAAAACGGACA
>JAGQOZ010000833.1 GCA_020426955.1 Planctomycetales bacterium | reverse complement strand
AAGTTCATTACGCGTCCGGAGCCATGTGGGCAGCCGCCGCCACGTTGCTGGGCTTGGTGGTCCGTGGCCAGATCCAGTGGAATGCCAATTCGCTGCGATTGCTTCTGGACGCCATTTTGTCTGCGGAAACCGGCTTCCTGTTGACGGGTGTGGCCGTGGTGTTCGCGGCACTGTTTATCGTTCTGCGGCGAATGGGACAACCGACCTTCGCCGACATCTATGGTCACTTGTCAGGTGTGGCAGCCGCCATCGGATTCCTGTTTGTGACGGGCTTTGGGTTCGGCCGAATCGAATCTGCCACTAGTGTTTGTCTGTTGTACGTGCTGTACGCGATTGGCTGTTATGTGGCGGCACATGTTAGCGGCCGCCGTTGGCTGGAAGGCATTGGTGCCACCTTGCTGACGCTGGCCAGCGCGCAAGCGATTGCGTTTCCGGTCGAACCACATTGGGGTTGGGCGGCAGCGTGGAGTCTAGCAGCAGCAGTGGCCTCGACCGTGTTATATGTCATTGATTTTGGCTATCGCACTTGGCGAAAAACACCATTTGATCCCGCCGCACCCACTCCGCAAGCCGCTATTCTGAACAACGCCGCCGCGTCGATTCTTTCCATCGCGTCACTGCTGGTGGTTCGAGATGCACCGCACTACGCGTTGTTCCTGAGCGTGGCTCTGCTGTGGTTAGTGTCCGCCGTGTTGCAACAAGCCAAGGAATGCTATTGGGCTCATCAGGGATTCTTGCTGCTGGCAGCTGTGGCTGGCGTGCATCGAGCGATCCATCTGCAGCCATGGTACCAGGCGGTTCCGCTGGGCGATCTGCATCCGCAAGCAACGCAGTGGTACGCGTTGGCCATAGTGGCGATTGTTGGGTTGTGGAAAGTGTTGCGAAGTTCGCTCGACTCCGTTGCTGCCAAACAGCCCATTCTGATTCGGCTAAGCGAATTGACTCGTCACCAAGCCGTCGAACGCCTGACACATGGATTCGCCCTCATCTGCTTGTTGTGGTTGGTCTTGTACGCTGTCTTTCCCGGTGTCATTCAGGAACTGGCTCCACGAGGTGCCTCGCTGGACACCATTCGCATTTCCGTAGAGACGGCCAGCGGTACAGTGGAACGCCAAGTGGTGGATCCGGCTTCACTGCAAGTCTTCCGCTTGCCGCACCAAGCGGCTGCGGGTCGAGGAACCTGGTGGCTGCTGATCGGTTGCTTGGTTTTGACCGGCATCGATTGGATGGCGAAACGAAAATCACAGCGGATGATTCGGCCGGCGGTTTCGGCGCTGCTGGCGATCGTTGGGCTTGGATTCATCTTGTTCGCCGCGAATTGGAATGCACAGCTGGCCACCGCATCGGCGGTGCGCTGGTCTACGTCGGTGTACTTCCTGTTGGCCAGCGCTGCCCTGTGGATTTATGCTCGGATTGCCAGTCGCAAACTGAACGTCGAACAGAACAAATCCACTTCGCCGGACCAGTGCAGGGCCGACCTGTGGCGATGGTTTGGCGTGTTCACCACGGTCACCTTGCTGCCTCTGGCCAGTATGCTGGTGGCCGTGGTAATGATGTGTTTCTTGATTCGAGGTTCGAATTTGGGCATGCAGCTTTGGAGCACCAGCTGGTTGGCGACGGGGCTATTGTTGGGTGCCGTTTTGGTGGGAGTGGAACGAACGGTCAGTCGCTTTCAAATCCTACGAGACGATCATTTGCAAAAAATGCGTATGGTGGTGGCTCCTTCGGTCGTGCTGCTGGCCATGCCCATGATTGCCATGTTTGTCTACCTGTTGGCTCGAATATTGGGTTCGCACCCCATCACGGGACCGAATCCCGGCAGCGTTTTTGCGAACATGGGCGTCAACCGGTCGTTCACCATTCCCATGTTGCTGCTGGCGGTGGGACTCGTTGGAAATGCCATTTGTTTGCGAAGTGCCGAATTGGGACTCGCCTCCAGCCTAGTATTCAACCTGTGCGCCACGTCGGCCTATCTGATGGCCGTTGGCAACGCCGGCATGTCCACGGACCACTGGCTGCAATTGGCCGAACTCAATTCGTTGGTGTCCACCATCTTTGCGTTGGCGTGGCTGTTGTATCTGTGGCTTCGCTATGGCGAACCACTGGACACGCAGGGCTTGCAACGCTGGTTAGTTCCGCAATGGATTATCGCCGTCGTTCCGTTCTTGGCGTCACTCGCCGTCATCGCTGGGATCATCATGATCGAAGGACGAACCACAACGACGTTTGTTCGCTCGGCCGGAATTGCGGGTTGGGCCAACTTGTTGTCACTAGGCGTTTTGGCGTGGTTCAGTCGCCGCACGTTGTTTGGATCACTTCGCTGGGAAGGACTGGTTC
>JAGQOZ010000832.1 GCA_020426955.1 Planctomycetales bacterium | reverse complement strand
GTGGCGCTAATTCAGGATATTACGGAACAGCATCGGTACGAACAGGCGTTGCGAGAAAGCCAAGATCGTCTGCAATTGGTCATCGGTGCGTCCAAGCTAGGACTGTGGGACTGGAATGTTTCGACCGGAAAGACGTATCTTTCGCCGGAATGGAAGCATCAACTTGGCTATCGTGACGACGAACTGGCCGCGACATACGATGAATGGTATTCGCGGTTGCATCCCGACGATCGGCAACGAGTGCTGAATTCGCTGCAAGAATATCTGGACGGCCATTCCACGGAATATGCCGTCGAATATCGAATACAGCACAAGGACCGTTCGTACCGCTGGGTTCATTCGCGAGGCATCGCGCTTTACAACGACACCGGTCAGCCTACGCGGATGCTGGGCTGCCAGTTAGACTTCACCGAACAGAAACGGACCGAAGAAACACTGCGTCACATTCTGCAATCCGTCACGGCCGAAACAGGACAGGCCTATTTTTCGCAATTGACAGACTACTTGACGCGAGTCTGTAACGTGGATTTTTCCTTTGCCGTCGAATTCGATCAGCATGATCCCAATCTGGCCAAAACCGTTGCATATTCTTACCAGGGTTCGCAACGCCCGAACAACAGTTACCAACTAAAGTGCACCCCGTGTGAACTAGTGCTACACGCAGGCGAATTGACTTATTTCCCCTGTGATGTTCAGCAGAAGTTTCCCGACGATCAGATGCTGGTGAACGAACGCATTCACTGCTTCATGGGAGTTCCGTTGGTTTCCAGTAGCGGACAGAGTATCGGACTGCTCACATTACTCCATACTGGGCCGTTGATGGATGCAGAGCAAGCCAAGACGCTGCTGCGAGTTGTCGCTGGAAGAAGTAGCGCAGAACTGGAACGCCATCAAGCCGAAGTGGCAGTCCGCACAAGCGAACAGACGCTGTCCAAGATTGCGGCAACCATGCCACATGCCTTGTACATTTTTGATTTGGCAACGCAGTCTATCGTTTATCGAAACCGCGAAGTTGCCAGAGAACTCGGCTATCGCGAAGACCAGATCAGCGCCTTTGGTGATAACGTCTTACGGCATTTACTTTATCCCGATGACTACGCTGAATTAGAACGTCGACTTCAACGGTGGCAGACCACTCACGACGGCCAGATTCTGGAAAACGTGTATCGCATGCGACACGCGTCGGGCGAATACCGCTGGTTTAACTGTCGATCAACCGTGTACGAACGGGCTGCCGATGGACGTGTGACCAAAATCATCGGCACCACGCAGGACATTTCCGAACGCAAGCAAGCAGAAGAAGATCGCCGGCAAATGGAAGCACAGATGCAACATGCACAGAAACTGGAAAGCTTGGGCGTGTTGGCTGGTGGAATCGCTCATGACTTTAACAATCTATTGGCGACAATCCTGGGTTATACGGAATTAGCTCTGCAAGAAGTGGCCGAGAATCCATCCGCCAAGCAATACCTGGCAGAAGCCGTGCAGGGCGTGAACAGCGCTACCGACCTGACGCGACAACTGTTGGCCTATTCGGGAAAAGGACGCATCATGGCTGAACGCACCGATCTTTCTACGCTGGTCACGGAAACCAGCCGGTTGCTAGACGTTTCGATTTCCAAGAAATGTACACTGAACTATCAGCTGGATCCGCATCTGCCCGCTTGTGAAGTGGATATCGGCCAAATTCGGCAGGTTATCATGAATCTGATTATCAACGCGTCCGAAGCCATTGGAGATGACATTGGCGTTATTTCAATCCACACCTATGCCCGGAAATTTCACAAGAGCGAACTGGAATCGCTAAGACTGAGCCAAGAATTGCAGGAAGGCGAATTTGTTGTTTTAGACGTTTCCGATACCGGTTGTGGTATTGCCGCCGACATGCAAAAGAAACTCTTCGACCCCTTCTTTTCCACCAAATTTGCTGGGCGAGGTTTAGGGTTGGCGGCCGTTCAAGGCATCATTCATACGCATGGTGGAGCCATTTCCGTTGAGAGTCAGTTGCATCAAGGAGCGAAATTCCGAGTCCTCTTGCCGGCTAGTGACAAGCCTGTGAAACCCAAAACCGTGCGTCCCGAAAAGAGCGAATCGTGGCAGGGACAGGGCACCGTCTTAATTGCTGATGACGAAGAAACCGTCCTGAAGCTCACCGATCGCATGGTTCGCCGACTCGGTTTTCAAACCATTATCGCAACAGACGGAGAACAAGCGGTTTCGCAATTTCAAAACCATGCGGACGAAATCTGCGTCGTCCTGCTGGATGTCACCATGCCCAAACTAGATGGTCTGCAAGTTTTGTCAAAAATCCGAGACGTGAATCCGCAAACGCCTGTCA
>JAGQOZ010000831.1 GCA_020426955.1 Planctomycetales bacterium | reverse complement strand
GGGGATCTTTCGTTCGCACTTATCTTCGCGTAGTGAAATCATGCAACTGATTTATGGTGAACGGCGTTAATTCATGCTCTGGTTGATCTTGGTTCAGTTTCTGTATCGGCTTGCGTTCGGCTTAGGGATGACTATGGGCCTGACGTCAGCCAAGCTGGTGACCAGTGGTTTTTTTCGAGTTCATTTGTGGGTGCTTTTGGGCCTCAATACGTTTGGTGCCGCTGTCATTTATCTGTTGAGATTGAATTTTCCCAACTGGCAAGTCATGGCGGCCGCGACGGCGTTAACGGCGTTCCTAAGTTACGTCGGTGCCGTGTGCTGGCTGTACGAACAGGCAAAGGCTGGGCGCATCTTGATTTGGTTCGTGACGGCACTCAATTTTGGCTTGGCGTTAAGCTTGGAAAATCAAATTGGCCCGAATAGAACCGTCTGGCTGAACGCTTTGGAAGTGCTAACATCCGGCAGCGTCATTGGCTTCACATTTTGCGCCATGCTGTTAGGTCATTGGTATTTAAATACGCCCACGATGCAGATGCTGCCTTTGCAACGTTTGGTCCAAGGCATGATGGCGTCGACATTGGTTCGAGCCGCGTTGTGTGCCTTTGGTTTTATTTTGGTATTTCGAAACCCGGAACTGTTGCAGGCGGGCGCCACGTCTGTTGGCAAATTTGCGTCGGCCGGCCTGGCGCTCCGGTGGCTTTCCGGTATTGTCGGCCTGTTGGTTTTGGCCGTGATGACCTGGGAAACGCTGAAAATTCCTAATACGCAAAGCGCCACCGGCATTTTGTACGTTGGCGTGATCTGCGTCTTCCTAGGAGAATTGACATCGCAACTACTGTCCGCCAGTTTGCCTTACCCCCTATGATAAAAGTATGCCCAACGTAACCTTTCTCTGCCCGCATTGCGAAAAATCAAGTCGCATGAATTGGTCTCTCGAACCGCAGCCATTACGCTGTCCGGAATGCGATGCAGTTCTTTGTGACCAGACGCCGTTGATACGCGAATCTTCCGCAACCGATGCTGCCGACGCGACGGAAGCCGGTGGCATGCCTTCGGTGGACCTGGATCAATGCTTGATTTGTGGCGACAAAGATCTGTTCGTGCGGAAAGACTTCCCTCAGCGATTGGGCGTGGGCATTGTCGTGATTGGCTTTGCAGCCAGTATCGTGGCGTGGCAATTGCGCTGGATTATCACAACCTATGCCATCCTGTTCGTCACCGCGTTGATTGACTTGTTCTTGTATTATTTCATCACGGGCACCGTGTTGGAATGCTACCGCTGTCACGCTCAGTATCGATTTCTGCCCGGCATGGAGGGCTATGAAGCGTTTGATTTGGAGACGCATGAAAAGCACCGCCAGCAGCAAATTCGGATGAAGGAGATTTCGTCGCTGACGACACCTCCGTCCGACGCTTCATCATCGGAATAGGCATTGGGTGCCATGTTGCATGACCGTGAACGAATTCAGGCAGACCTGCGCGGCCTTCTGCAGGGCGAAGTTCACTGCAACGACGTCTTTGTGCAAATGTACGCCAGCGACGCCAGTATCTACGAAATTCGTCCGCTGGGTGTCGTCCGACCCAAGAACAATCGCGACGTCATCGCCGTGGTGCAGTACGCCAATGAAAATCAAATTCCGCTGCATGCGCGCGGAGCCGGAACCGGACTGGCCGGAGAAAGCCTGGGGCCCGGCTTGATTCTGGACTTTGCTCATTCCATGCGACGCATTGTCTGGGAAGGCGAAGAAACCATCCGAGTCCAACCGGGCGTGGTCTTGGGCAAATTGAACCAGCGACTTTCCGCCGTGGATCGTTGCTTTGGTCCCGACCCGGCGAATCGAAGCGTGACCACCATCGGCAGTGTTCTGGCTATCGACGCTGGTGGAAGTCATTGGGCGCAATACGGGTCGGCTCGCCATCACGTGGAAAAAATCCGCATCGTTTTAGCGAATGGCCAGGAAGTGGAATTGGGTCAATACGATTTGCCGTTTCAAGGTGGCTTTGGAACTGAAATTGATCGTCTTTCGTTGGCCACCGCACAACTGATTTCCAACAATCAGCAGCTTATCCAAACGTACAAACCCAAATCGTTGGTGAATCGCTGCGGCTATCGTTTGGACGACGTGATGGGTAACAATCGGCTGGACATGGCCAAATTGATGATTGGCACCGAAGGCACGCTGGGCATCATTACGGAAGCGACCATTCGCACCAGTCGGCTACCCAAGCATAGCGGCTTGATCTTGTTGGCTTGTGAACGTCTGGAGAACGCCGCCAATGCCGCTCAACTGATTCGCAAACATGACGTTGCTGCGTGCGATCTGATGGATCGCCGTCTGCTTCAATTGGCATGC
>JAGQOZ010000830.1 GCA_020426955.1 Planctomycetales bacterium | reverse complement strand
CATTTCGGAAATGTCGACTCCGTTAAGCTCGATCTTGCCTTGCGTGATTTCATATTTGGGATGACCCATGATGGCCAAACCCAATGTGCTTTTGCCCGAACCATTGGGGCCCATCAGTGCATGCGTTTCGCCTCGTTTGATCTCCAGGTTGACACCCTTGAGAATCTCTTTGCCTTCAACCGAGACATGTAGATCGGTAATCTTGAGAACGTCAGACATTTCTTGAACGATTCCTTGAGTTAAAAAACTAACCAGTGATCTTTTGGTGGTCCGTAACGGGCACTCGGTCAATCGCTTCCGTGGCCACGTATCCCGAATGGTGAGGAACGGGTAATTCGTCCGCGACTTTTTCACCAAGTTGCCCGAACGTGGAATCCACCGACGCTCGTTTGGCAATCTTGTGCCCATTGATTTTGTCTTGTATTCGCATCAGGCCTTCCAATAGCGCTTCTGGCCGCGGAGGACAGCCGGGAACATAGACGTCAACCGGAACTACTAAATCCACGCCTTTGACGACGTGATAGCCATATTTGAAATACGGGCCGCCGCCCACCGTGCACGCTCCCATGGCAATCACAAATTTGGGATCCGGCATTAGGTTGTACAAACGACGAACTCGGCTGGCCATCTTGTACGTCACCGTGCCCGCAACAATCATCAAGTCTGCTTGACGCGGAGTCGCTCGAAACGCACCCGCTCCGAAACGATCCATGTCATACCGACTGGCACCAGCGGCCATCATCTCAATGGCACAACAAGCTAAGCCAAATGTCATTGGCCAAATGCTGGACTGCCGAGCCCAGTTGATTGCCTGCTCCACAGTGGTGGTCACGACACCTTCTTCAAATCGACCTTCAATCCAAGGTTGAGTCATTGGTTAAGACCCTATCTGTAACAAAATGCGACGAATATCCTTACGATGACGAAACGACCATCTTCGCACTATCCGAGCCCCTTGACTAGGGTGTCCGGTGTGCGGAAATTCGCGGTTCTTATGGCGTTTTCTCGTCATCGGTGCAGACTGTTTCTGGTTCAAAGCGACAGCAATTGTCTCCATCTAACCTACATTCGCTAAGTACTAGCTTGGTTCCGGCCAATTCGGAGATCATCATCTTCTCCATCGCGCATACGGATCGATCGGTTTCTGCCAGACCCGGGTAGGGACACGCCAACGCTGTCAACACGGGAAGTTCGTTTGATTCGGTACTTTCAACCTGAAAGGGAACTCCTTTTTCGCGAAAAACCTGAGCTAAAGTGGCAATGCGTTCCTTGGCGGATTTCTCGGCGAACCGCTCTCGATACGTTTCACAGATTCGAGCCGAAATCCGAGCCAACAGGCCTCGGCGGATGTCCGCGTCTTGTATCGAACGCAGTTCTTCCCACAATGCTTTGGCCAGTTCGGGAAAATGAGAACCACTCTCGCGATGTCCCGCTTCTGTTAATTGGTACTGGTGACTCGGACGGCCTCGACCATCCGCCGCTACCTGAATTCGTTCAATGAATCCCTGCCCGAGCAATCGAGTCAACCTTTGCCGTACGGCCGTGGCAGTGACCCCCAACTTGAGGGAGAAATCACTGACCGTCAGCGAACGGTGGACTCGTAACAAATCCAAAATTTGTTCGTCAGACGCTACGGGTAGACTCATTTGATCACTCCAGAATTCGACGTGAGCAATGAATGATATCTATTTCCGCATTTTTGACAACCGTATATTTGAAAAATAGCTCGCTGGAAATTCTGCGCTGAACGGCCCCGGCGTGATGCCATGTTTTCTTACCCAAAGGCGCGAAGGCGCAGGGACGCAAATGGGTCTCTAGATGTGGGGGGGCAGCTACTGTCCTCGCGCCTTTGCGTCCTCGCGTCTCTGCGTTTTCTAGCGGGAATCGCGATGTATGGATGGCACCAAACGCTTTTTCTATGTATGGATGGCACCAAACGCTTTTTTTTTGCACCAAACGCTTTTTTAACGCAAAGGAGCGAAGGCGCAGGGACACAAAGGGGATTCATCTGAGTGATGGGCTGCGCTACAGCCTACGAACTTTGTTTCGCTGCCGAAATGTACCGGTTTAGTTCGTGTCTCACTTTGGGGAACAGTAGCAGCAGGCCGAACATATTTGGGAAGACTAATGCCAGGATCATGGCATCGGAAAAACGAATGACAGCATCCAGTGAAGCTGCCGCGCCGACAATCACAAATAGGCAAAAGAGAACTTTGTAAGAAAGGTCAGCTGCCTTTGAACGACCGAAGAGATATTTCCAGGATTGCAGGCCGTAGTAGGACCAGGAAATCATTGTGGAAAAGGCAAACAGGACGATGGCAACGGTAAGTACGTAGCGAAAACCAGGAAGCACACTGTC
>JAGQOZ010000829.1 GCA_020426955.1 Planctomycetales bacterium | reverse complement strand
CCATCAAGATCATGCCGTGTTTATATCCGGTCTGAATGGCCGACGTGATGCGGTAAGTTTTGTTTTCACGAATCAAGTTGGCGATACCGGGCGTGACTACCAACAATTCGTGCGCGGCAACTCGACCACCGCCAATCTTGGGAATCAGCGTTTGCGAAAGAACGCCAATAATGGCCGTGGACAACTGCGTTCGAATCTGATCTTGTTGGTTGGTGGGAAAGACGTCGATGATTCGGTTGACCGTACCCTGAGCACTATTGGTATGCAACGTCCCAAAGACCACGTGCCCCGTTTCCGCGGCTGTGATGGCCGCTTCAATGGTTTCTAAGTCTCGCATTTCACCCACCAGAATCACGTCTGGATCTTGCCGCAAGGCTCGGCGAATCGCTTCGGCAAAGCTGGGTACGTCGTTGCCCACTTCGCGCTGATTGATGGTCGACTTTTTGTGTTCGTGATAAAATTCGATAGGATCTTCAATGGTGATAATGTGATGGTCGACTGTTTCGTTGATATAGTCGATCATGCTGGCCAGCGACGTACTTTTGCCCGAACCCGTGGGACCGGTGACCAAGAACAGGCCTCGAGGACGCATGCACAATTCGGCGATACGAGGTGGCAGGCCCAGCTTTTCCATAGGAATTTTTTCGTTGGGAATCTGCCGCAACACCATGGCGATGTTACCGCGTTGCCGAAACACGGAGACTCGGAAACGAGCTAATTCGCCAAAGGCAAAACCAAAGTCGGTACCGCCTTGTTCTTGCAGTTCTTGCTGACACCGATCAGGCGTAATACTTTTCATTAACGCCACGGTATCTTCTGGTTCCAGCGTTTTGGTTTCCAGTTTCCGCATGCGGCCGTGCAATCGAAACACGGGCGGTTGTCCCACGGTGATGTGGATATCGCTGGCGCCCTGCTTGATACAAGCAGACAGCAATTTATCAATCAGAATGGTTGCCATATAAACCGGGCTCTGTTGTCAGGGCGAACACTCCTTGTTGCGAACCTCTTCTCGGTTCCGAATCTGCATTCGGCGCCGGTTCGGGCCAAGGACGACCAAGCGAATTCGAGCAGAATGGTGCCAATTTCGCTGGGTGTCGTGTCGCTATTCGAAAAGGAAAAACTCACTCACTATCAATGTTCCACAACGGGGCGGTTCGAACGAACCATGTCCATGAAATGAATTGTCCCGTTTGTTTCTATTCGCCTCGGCAGCGGCAGGCCCAGTGCAAAATGCCGAGCCCCATCGCCGCTGCTAAAGCACTTCAATCTTGTTGTCTGATTCCGTCTTCTTTGCCACTCGGAATACTTCCTCCAATGTGGTGACACCCTTCAAAACCTTGGCAATACCGTCTCGATAAAGTGTGGTCATGCCGTCGTTGATGGCCACGTCACGAATTTCTACTGCCGATGCGTTTTGGTAAACTTTTTCTCTTACGCCCGACGTCATCATCATCAGTTCGTAGATACCAATCCGGCCTCGGTAACCTTGTCCGCCACAAGCGTTGCAGCCAGCGCCTTTCATCATGGTGGCGCCTTCCATCAGCTTGGGAGTGATACCGGAAGCTTCCAATTCCGCTTCGGTGGGCGTGTACGGCTTGCGACACTTCGTACAGACCACTCGCACCAATCGCTGAGCCAAAACGGCCACCACGGAAGTAGCAACCAGATAGCCGGGGACACCTAGGTCGACCATTCGAGTCATCGCGCCTGGCGCGTCATTCGTATGCAACGTGCTAAACACCAAGTGGCCCGTCAGCGAAGCTTGAATGCCCATCCCCGCCGTTTCCAGGTCTCGCATTTCGCCCACCAAAATGATGTTGGGCGCTTGTCGCAACATCGCTCGAATGATCCGGGCAAAATCGAGCCCAATGTTGTGCTTCACTTCAACTTGGTTGATGCCTTGCAGGTAATATTCTACCGGATCTTCTGCGGTGATGATTTTGCGATCAGGGCGATTCAATTCGTTCAGCGCGGCGTACAGCGTGGTGGTTTTTCCCGAACCCGTGGGACCGGTCACCAACACAATACCGTTGGGTCGCTTAATCAGCGAAGTGAATTGTTTGTACGTTTTTTCCGAAAGACCCAACTGCCGAACACCGACCTTGATGTTGTCTTTATCCAGCAGTCGCATGACAATCGACTGGCCGTGATTGGTGGGAATCACGCTGACTCGTAAATCCAACTCTTTGTCACCGGCAGTGATTTTGATTCGACCATCTTGCGTACGACGCCGTTCGGCAATGTCCATTTTGCCCAGGATTTTGATACGCGAAATAATCGCGCCCAGCATTCGGCGCGGCGGACTATCGCGTTCCACCAACACTCCGTCAATGCGGTAACGAATGCGAATCCGATCTTCAAA
>JAGQOZ010000082.1 GCA_020426955.1 Planctomycetales bacterium | reverse complement strand
TTTTGGACCGATGTGAAAGAGTACTTCGACCTATCCGTCGAATTGATCCATCAGTCCTTTCCACAGCTTCAAGGTCCGCTAAGCGTTGTCGAAAAGCCAGCCGAACACGAAATGGACTTTCGCACTCACTTTGAACGTAGGACTCGACTGCACAACGAGGCTGTTTACCGCTCGGAATTCCTGCGAAGTTGATTTTTTAGAGACTGTCTCGTTGGACAGCGACAAGATTGGTTAGTAGTCCCGCCTTTAGGCGGAGCTGGCCCACCCTACGAACTCATGGTTTGGAATCCGACTCTTGGCGAAACAAAACGCTTCCGCTTTGGAAATTACAATCAATCTGATGTCGAAGCGAAGGACAATGGTGTCCGCTCCGTTTCATTTTCACCGGATGGAGCGAATATCGCTTCGGCCAGTGATAGAACTATTCGCATCTGGGACACCGCCAAAGGACAGTTATTGGATTCGTATGAGATGGAGCAAGTCGTGGTGAACGTCGCTTTCTGGACGGATGGCAATCGAATCGCGGCGGCAACCAATCGGTTAAGCGTCTGTCTGGCCGCAGCAAAGATCCCGTCGTTCACGTGAGGTAATACATCGTGGGCCTACGCAGGCTCGCATTGACGCTCGCAAGCAATATTATTGTCGTCGGGTTCAATTCAAACAGCCGTGAGTGGCCAATACGCTGCGAACGTCTTGAAGGAGCGACTGGTTTTCCGAGGTGGTGCGTGACGATTGGGAACGAAGCATGAACGCTTGAAGATCGTCCACGGTGTCGATGTCATGCCAGGTGCCGAGTGTGGCGAACGACACGTTTTGTTCGGCAAGGCGTTCTGTCGTATCGTGGAAAACGCGTGACGAACTCCATTTGATCGATGCAAACATTGTGGGAACAAAGCGGCGTTGCCCTACCAAGCAATAGCCGCCATCCGTTGTCGGTGACAACACCACGTCATGCGACGTCAGCTTCGCGAACGCATTTTGGATGATCGCATCCGGCAGGTCTGGCGAATCCGAGCCGATCAACACAACTCGCTGATATCCGGCAGTGAACGCATGTGCAAAGAACGATTGCATCCGCTGTCCCAAGTCGCCCGGCGATTGCGCGTGCAGGTGCCAATCCGTATTCCGAATCATTCGCTGAAATTCGCTTTGTCGATGAGGTGGCGAAAAGACTAGCTGTTTGTCGAAAGGATTCGGATTGATTCGTGCAATCAAATGTTGCACAAAACGCCGATGAAGCCAAGCGGCGTTTTCGAATCCGATGCTTTTGGCCAGCCGAGTCTTGCATTGACCAGGGAGCCAATGTTTGGCAAACATGCCAATTAGCGAAGAAGACATTATCCCAGTTTTTCTAAAAGTCGCCGCAATAGAACTTCATTCACCTTGCCGCGAAATCGAATCTTGCCATCTACCTGGACGACCGGAACACACGTGGTGAATTGTTTCTGCAAGTCGGCATCGGTATCAATGTCGACGATTTCCGGCGTCAAACCGTATTGCATCAACAATGAAAGAGCTTCGTCACAGAGGTGGCAGCCCTGACGCGTGTACAGAATGACCGACATGGTTTTTAGGTCTCCTTGATAAACGTGAATGGGCGACTGGGCATTATTGCGAAGGCACGGAACGAATCGTTTCGGATTAGCCTATGTCAGAGTAGAAGTTTCTGCCAGGGTGTGCGGGACACTGCCGAGCATGGTATTCTGCGAATGTCGTTTTATTAGGTCTCACTTTCCGATTGAATTTGTTCTGCCATGTCGGTTCCTTCGTATTCACAGTTTGTGCAGTTGCTGCGAAAGAGTCGGCTGGTTGATTCGCAACGACTGTCGGAATTGTTGGAGAACGAATTTGAGACGGGTGACAAGCAGAATGTGGAACAGCTTGCCAAGCGATTGATAAAACTGGACTGGATCACACCGTGGCATGCCAAGAAACTGCTGGCTGGCAAGTTTAAAGGCTTCTTTCTAGGCAAATATCGCCTGCTGGATCATGTCGGGGCTGGCGGCATGAGCAATGTCTATCTGGCACAGCATTCTCGGATGAACCGTTTGGTTGCCATCAAAGTCTTGCCGCCGTCGCGTGTCTCCGAACCAGGGTATGTCGAACGTTTTCGTCTGGAAGCGAAGGCAGCCGCGCAGCTACATCATCCCAATATTGTTCGCGCGTATGATGTCGATGCCGAAGGCGAACTGCATTATCTGGTCATGGAATATGTTCGCGGGATCAATCTGCATCAATTGGTAAAACAGAACGGACCGTTAGAAGTAAAGAAAGCGGTCGATTATGCCAGACAGGCTGCTTTGGGGCTGGAACACGCTCACCAAGCCGGGTTGGTCCATCGAGACGTAAAGCCGTCCAATTTGTTGGTAACCGAACAAGATGCGGTGAAATTGCTGGATTTAGGCTTGGCCTTCTTCCCCGAAAAGACGCAAGGCCCCGATGGACTAGCCGAAGGGACTCGTATTCTGCTGGGCACAGCCGACTATCTCGCCCCAGAGCAAGCCGTCGACTGCTATGACGTTGATTCGCGAGCCGACATTTACAGCTTGGGTTGTACGTTGTTTTATCTGTTGAGCGGTCATCCTCCGTTTGCTGGTGGCACGTTCGCTCAGCGAATTCAAAAACACCAAACAGACGAGCCACCCGATGTCGCGCTGTACCGCCCCGACTGCCCGCCTTCCGTGGTGCAGTATTGCGTCCGAATGCTGCAAAAGGAACCGGCGGATCGGTATCAGACCATGGCCGAAGTCGCTGACGAATTAGAGGCGTGGCTGGCTAGTCAGAATAATGAGCCAAAGAGGGCTGCAAAAGAAACGCCGTCGTCGATTGAAGGTGCGGTGATCGTACCCGCCAGCATATCTGAAATAAGAATCAAAACGCCCGATTCGAAAGCTCGCCCAAGCCACCGTCCGGCGCGCGTCCGCCGTTCTTGGTCTGTGTGGCTGGTTATCCTGATTCTGACTATCTTATGTATTGTGCTAATGATAGTTGTTTTTATGGCAAATCCGTGATTGGAAACGGAAACAAACAGCTGTTTGAAAATAGTTTCATTGGGGGGATTCAAGAAAAGACACAGAAAGGTGTCTGCGACAAAGTGATTTCTTAACTTGTGTTATACAAACGACTTATGGAATTGGGCTTGAAAATCGTGCGGCTTGGTAAGTAGCATGAAGCTGACCAAACGAGCCTGGATGCCGTACAATGGTGTAGAGGCGTTTGGGACGTTCATTTCGCGTTTTTGATGGTTGAAGCCATGAGTCGCCACAAGCAAAACAAACCGAAGCGAATCAGAAATTCGTCACCGCATCCGGTGGTCGGACGACGATTTCGTTACGGCAGTTCGCTCAGTCAGCGAACTCGTGGCATGGACAAGAACCAGAAGTTTCCTTTTTCTCCGCCGGAAGATTGGCATGAACCACAAGGGGAAGATACTCAAGGCAAGTCCTATCGCATTGTAGTTCAGTCTCCTGGGCCCGGATTTCGGCATGTAGTAACGCCGGAAGAGATCCGCGAACGACTTGCTCAGCTGCCTGAAGAAATGGTGGCTCCGCTGGAAGTGGTTCAGCTCAGTCGGATGACTCGTAAAAAGAAAAGCTTTCCCTGCTATGGCATGCAATGGGGATCTGCGCTGTATTTGTACCCGATTGAAGAAGGCATGACCGAATACTACGGCCGTCCGCCTCAGCCAGCACAACTGAACGAAGCGAAGATGTATGGCGGTCGCTGGTCCGAAAATGCTCCGGGCGAATGGGCCTTGGAATGGACGGAAGAAGCCATTAAGGATTTCTACCTAAACAATATCCTGATTCACGAACTGGGGCATTTGCTGGACGATCGCAACACCAGCTATATCGATCGCGAACGCTATGCGGAATGGTTTGCGATTGAACATGGATATCGTCGAGTGAACGAATCGGGTGCCGCGCCGGCTTCACGAGGAAAACGTAAGACGGTTCGCCGACATCACGCATCCTAGGTCGTGGAACCTCAATTTGAATTCCATTCTTCTTTGATCTGTATTCCCACCGTTGGATCCAGCATTACTTGGGTCGCTAATTGGACGGTGGATGCTCCTGCGTCCAAGTATTGTTGCACGTGTTTGTGGTTTTTAATGCCGCCGACTCCGACTAATTCGATCGGTAGGTTGCGTCGCCGAATGATATCACGCATCGACGCTACTTGGCGCAGCGATTCGGTTCGAATTCCATCGCCACAGATTCCTCGCCGTTCGCCCTGCCACATCGGATCCGTGCCATTGGTGATTCGAGCCGCGATGCCATTGGTTGTGGCAATGGCCGAAGCCGAATCGGCCACCGCTTCCAAGAAAGCTTGTTGCTGTGTGGGATCAGGTAGATAACCGACTTTCAAGACAAGAGGGCTGTTACCAACGAGTTGTCGGATCCGAGCCGCAACTTTGCCCGCGTCTTGCGGATTTTGGTACAGTTGTCCGTCGCAGGACGTGACGTTGGGGCACGAGAAATTGGCTTCCACCACGTCCGCTCCGCTGTGCACTGCCCAGGCTGCGCAGCGCGCGTAATCGTCTGCCAAATCGTCGATGGTCCAGTTCGGCTGCATGGTTCCCACCACGGAAACGCAAAGTAGCTTTTCAGCTGGCAGTTGTCGACGAATTCGGGCGACGTCGGTTCGCCATACCTCCGGTTCTTGGGACGGCATACCGAATGACACGGCCCATGTCCCTTTCATCGTTGTTTCCGCTGAAACCGATTCTTCGCTGCCTGTCATTTGTTCAACGGCAACGGGCTGCAAATTCGGAGCGGCATAGCAGGGCCGAAAGGCACTTCGCACCGTCTTGTAAGTCAGAATGTCAAATCCTAGTCCCGCGTAATACAACAACCAGTCTCCGTTTAGCAACGGACCGGCCGCGATGCCCAGTGGCGATGCCGCTGGAAGTCCGCACAAGGACCACGTTCCGGGAATGGTTGTTTTGGCCGCAGCAACCACGTCATGCGGAATTTTGGCAAATGACGGCGGATTCTGATAGTTCCAGTCGTAAGACTGGTCAATGTGATAGCGAGATAGTTGGGGCATGGCGTCCAAGCGAGTTTGTTACGAATTACTTTGGTTTGCGGCGAACGACGTCGGTTTCCCGAGCCCAGGTTTCCCACTGTTGGCTCATGCGAAGGACGATGTCGGGATACGAAGTTGCAATGTCGTTTAATTCGGTGGGATCATTTGATAAGTCGTACAATTCCCACGGCCCAAAATCTTTGCTGACCAGTTTCCATTGTTCGAATCGAATCGCATTGTTCTTGCCGTAAAAGGTGAAGAACAACGGTTCGGCTCGCTGCAACCATTTTCCCTGCAACGCGGGTATCAGGCTGATACCGGGCAGTGCCGTGTTGTGCGTCGCGCCAGTGGTAGACGGATCGGTTGATTCGGTGGTGGATGTTGCTACGTCTAACAGTGTCGGGAGGATGTCAATCAGATGAGCGGGTTCAGTAACGACGGTGCCTTTCGCAGAAATCTGCTGGGGCCAATGGAGGAAGAAGGGTGTGCGAGTTCCACCTTCATGTTGGTTTTGTTTGTATTCACGGAAAGGAGTATTGCACGCGTGTGCCCAACCCTTGTCATACGTCCAATATGAATCCGCTGACCAGGGGGATCGTTTTTCCGCCAGCGTTTCGGGCTTGGTGCGTTGGAATGGACAGGCACCGTTGTCGCTTAAAAAAATCAACAACGTATTGTCCCAGTTTCCTCGATCTTTCAATCCCGCCACCAAGCGTCCGATGGCCTGGTCCAAGCGATCGATCATGCCGGCGTATGTTGCCATCATCAAGTCTTGCGTGTCTTGCTGCTGTGCGTCTAGCGAATTCCAAGCGGGAACATCTTCGGGTCGATTGGCTGGCGTTACCTTCGCGTCGAACAGGCCTAGTTCGCGTTGTCGCTGAAACCTCTGCTGACGAATTTCGTCCCAACCGATCTTGTATTTGCCACGATATTTTTCTACTTCGCTTTGCGGCGCTTGCAAAGGATAATGCGGAGCGTTGAAGGCGACATACAAGAACAACGGCTGATCCAGGGGCGACGCATTTAGAAACTCCAGCGCGTAATCCACATTGGCGTCTGTCGTGTAGAAGCCGTTCGCGGGAACGGAAAACGGCTGGTCGTCCAACAAGAAGGTGTCATCGCCTGTAAAGAAGTTGGTGGCACCGCTCAAATGGCCAAAGTAGCGCTGGAAGCCTCGCTCCAAAGGAGTCCGATCCATGTGCCACTTGCCTGTCATCAATGTTCGGTATTCATGTGGCCGGAGGTGTTCTGCGATGGTTTGGCAATTCTGCAACCGAGCGATTTTGACTTGATGATGATATTTGCCGCTCAGCAAGGTGGCTCGAGTGGTTTCGCATTTAGCGCAATTATAAAACTGTGTGAAGCGAATTCCAGCGTTTGCCAATTGATCCAAATGCGGTGTCGGAATCTCACTGCCGTAGCAACCTAAATCCGAAAAACCTAGATCGTCCACCATGATCAAAACAATATCAGGTCGCGAACCACTTGGCGTTTCTGCCAAACTAAGTCGATCGGCTATCAACACGCCCAGTGCAGTTAGTAGGCAAATTTGGCGAATCATCTGAATACTCGTTCAAGGTTAACCAATCCAAAATCCGAAATCCGAATCCAGAATCAAAATGCTGCCGGATTGGCGAAGTAAATGTACAGCCCCAGCACGATGACCACCAGCGTGACGCCGGCCGGCACGGCCCACTTCCACGGCGTAAGGTCGACATCTTGGGAATAGGTTTGAACCCATGGTTCGGAGCGAGGTGCTACGGTGCCGGCGATGAACATCAGGACCACCAACGTTGCAAAGACAATGCCCAGAAAATGGAATTCGTGGATCATGGCGGCAATCTCTTTTGCACCGGGGACAAAGTAGCCGGCAATGATTGTGAAGAAGCCCAGCAGCAATGCCACATTCGCCGCACTCGTAGGCACTCGCCGATGCAACATGCCCATCACGACAACGGAAAAGATGGGAATGAAATACAAACCGTTCATTTTTTGCAGATAGCCGAAAATGCTGTCCTGGCCCACCAGCATTGGCGCCACAATCATGGATGCAATGGCAATGATCCAGCCGAATGATTTTCCGGCGCGAATCACCTGTTGATCGGTGGCTTGCGGATGCATCATCGGTTTGTAGACGCCTAAGCTAAACAGAGTGGCGGCGCTGTTGAGTGCCGAATTAAACGAACTGAGAATCGCACCAATCACGGCTGCGGCAAAAAAACCGGTCAGCCAACCCGGCAGGACGCTTTGAACCAACCTACCGTAGGCCAAGTCTTTGTTTCGCGGAGCAATCTTTTGGGAGCCGTCTTCACTGGGAACCGATTGCAATTGGCCGTTTGTATTGACCAATACCACGTGCGGCTGATCAATTCTCTGTTGTACGGTGTACGATTTTTGTTGCCAGGTGAGGGTGTCACCCACTTGCGCTGTGATTGATTCGCTGGGAATGTCGCTGTTGATCAGCAGTTGCTGCGAACCGTCGTCGCCTTGCACTACCAAGTTGATGCCTTCGCCGCTGATGTCGGCAATCGGCACCAAGTTGTCTTGAAATTCGATTCGACCGAATTGGTAGAACGCCACCATGCCGGGCAAGACCAAAATGATGGGCGCCAGAATCTTGAAGAAGCTTGCCAACAAGACTCCTTTCTGTCCTTCGGCCAAGTTGGTGGCGCCAAATGTGCGTTGAATAATCTGCTGGTTGGTGCACCAGTAAAACAGATTCAGCAATAACACTCCACTGAAGAGTGTGGAAAACGGCACTGAAGAATTTTGGCCGCCTAGGGAATTGAATTTTTCCGGCGCCGCCGAACGCATTTGCTCCAAGGCCAGCCCTATGTTGGGATGGATGGATCGCAACGCAAACCACGTAATCATCATGCCGCCGACCAGCAGCCCGAAACCGTTAAGCGTGTCAGAAACAGCGACGCTGCGCAGTCCGCCTACAATGGCGTAGATAGAACCGATGATACCAATCACCCAAACCAGTAGCGTAATCGCTTGCGGCTCATTGAGGTTGAGCAATTCTGCTACGTTCAAAATGCCGAATAGCCCCTTCGCTCCGGTGTAGAGAATGATGGGCAGTAAGATTGCCGCGTAGGCCACAATAAAGATCAATGTCGTAATGACTCGAGTAGAATGAGCAAACCGCAGTTCCAAGAATTGAGGCACCGTCGCAATGCCGCTTTTCAGGTACTTCGGCAAAAAGAACAGCGCCATGACCACCAGCGAAAAGCCGGCAATGACTTCCCAGGCCATCACGGCCAGGCCATCGGCAAAGGCGGCACCGTTGAGGCCGACGAGTTGTTCGGTAGAAAGATTGGTCAGCAGCAGTGAACCCGCAATATAGCCAGCCGTTAAACTTCGACCGGCCAGGAAATATCCGTCCGAACTGTCTCGGTTTTCATTATGCGTGATTTTCCAGGTCAGAAAGGCAACAAGCCCTGTAAAAAACAAGAACGAAATGATAATGGCCATGCTTTGGGTCCGAACGGTCTGGGAAGTTTGCAATGCGCACGAAATCCGCTCCGCGCGACGTAACGTAGATGGTAACGGCCCGATTCGCGACTCTCTAGCCCGCATGTGATATTGCCGCAAGCACCGTCCCATCCGCTGGCGGCCGTTCGTCTGAGTGAAATAATTGGTTCGTGCGTTCGAATAGCACTAGAATCGTGACACCGAGCGGTTCGGCGTCATTTCGATTACAGAATCGAACTTGCCAAGTGGAGCGGAAATCCATGTTGTCCCAAATTGCCAGATTGTCGTCGTTGTTACTACTGTTGACCGTGGGCTGTCATGTGTTGGATCGACCGACGATTGTTGGCAGCGGCGTCCAGTTGGTGGATGTGCGAGATTGTGCTGGATTCAGCCGAATCCAAGCCGGTAGCATCGTGCACTTGGAAATTGTGGAAGGGGACGCATATCAGGTCGAAGTCCAGGGAGATGACAACTTGGTTCCTTTGGTTCGAACCAACGTCATCGGGGACCGCCTTGAAATTGGTCTGGAAGGCGACTATCGCATTTCGGCCCAACAGCCATTGGTTGTCCGAATCGTCTGTCCGCCGCTACAAGAACTGGACCTTTCCGGCGCTACCCAAACCACGCTGACTGGAAATGTCACGGACGTGGAAGTTTCTGGTGCCAGTAGCTTGGAGGTGTCTCAGTTAAGTGTCGACCAATTGTCAGTTCACATCAGCGGTGCGTCTAAGACGACCTTTCAAGGTGTTGTCTTGTCGACGGTCACTTTGGACAGTTCTGGCGCAAGCAAAACGAACTTGGAACAGTTGGAGGCCGATTTGTTGACCGTATCTATCAGCGGTGCATCTTCCGTGGGATGCGGTAACGGCATACGGCAGATTCGTGGTTCGGCTAGCGGTGCATCGAAGGTTGTCTGCCAGAAGAATACAAATGTACAGGTGGACACATCCGGAGCAGCTAGCGTCAAGTCGCGAGATTGAAAAACGGTCTTGAATCGTTTCGGTAGATCTTTACGATGACGGTTTCACTAGTATTCTTCGATCGAAAGGAAACCACCATGTTTGAAATCTTCCAAAGCGAAAAAAATGGAAAATACTATTTTCGATTGAAAGCGGCGAACGGCGAAATTGTACTCACCAGTCAAGCGTATGCTGACAAAGCGAGCTGTGAAAAAGGAGTCGCTTCGGTCCAATCGAACGCTGCGAATCGGCAAAATTTTGAAGAGAGTCAATCGACGGACGGGAAGACATTTTTCAATTTAAAAGCGTCCAACGGGCAAGTCATCGGTACCAGCCAAATGTATGCCAGCAAAGAAGGCATGAACAAAGGGATTGAATCCGTCATCAATAACGGAGGCAGCCAAGACGTTCACTTTGTAGCATAACGAACTCGCCGTCTGAAAACGGGCGGCCTCAAAACGGTTCGAATGGAATGGCACTACGGCTGACAATTCGTACGGGGCTTGCAGCTAACGTTGAAACTGCATCGATTGTTGCTGCCGTAATACCATTTGATGATAGACGCCGTTTTCTGACATTAGTTGCGCATGCGATCCCTGTTCGATAATGCGTCCTTCTTCCAGGACCAAAATGATGTCGGCGTCGGTGATTGTGGACAAGCGGTGCGCGATCACAAATGTGGTGCGTCCTTTTAGCAATTCGTGGATCGATTCTTGAATGAGCTGTTCGCTTTCGGTGTCCAAGCTGCTAGTTGCTTCGTCCAAAATCAAAATATGCGGGTCCGCCAAGATGGCTCGCGCAATGGACAGCCGTTGAGCTTGCCCACCAGACAGCTTGACGCCTCGTTCGCCAATCAACGAATCGTAGCCGTCCTTCAATTCGACAATGAAGCGGTGCGCGTTGGCTCGTCGGGCGGCGTCGATGACTTCGTCCATGGTTGCATTAGGCCGGCCATACGCGATATTTTCCGCCACCGTTCCATCGAACAGGAAAACGTCTTGCTGCACTATGCCTAATAGATTTCGGTAACTTTGCAGCCGAAAATCACGGATATCCATTTCGTTCAAGCGAATCGCGCCGACCGTAGGGTCATAGAAGCGAGCGACCAGATCAGTGACCGTTGTTTTGCCGGCACCGCTGCGACCAACCAGCGCCACCACCGAGCCTCCCGGAATGCGCACGTCAAAACCGCACAGCACCGGCTGGCCTTCGTTGTATTCGAAGGTGACTTGGTCGAAATGAATTTGGTGCACATGATCCGGCGCATCGATGGCCGTGTCTTTGTCCGGTTTGTCTTCCGGCATGCCCAACACTTCGAAGACACGTTCCATGGCCGCCAAAGAACGTTGCAATTCGGAAAACGAATTCACAATTTGCCAAACCGGATTCAGCAGTAGAAACGTGTACCACTGAAAGGCCATAATATCGCCAATGGACGCGCGTCCTTGCACTTGCAGTCGCCCGCCAAACCAGACGGTGATCAGTCCCACGCTGGCCATCAACGCGCCCCAGACGGTCCATAAAGCAATTTCGCGCCGATTGGCGAACAGTTGTTTTCGCACAATTTCGTGTCGACCAATCAAGTAGTGTTGGCGTTCTAGCGACTCTCGTCGAAAGCCTCGCACTACTCGAATCCCACCAAACGTCTCACCCACTCGACCATCCACATGCGCCGAATCATCTCGGATGGCGCGGTAGATAGGTCGAATACGCTTGGAAACCAGGAAGCTGATTGCCATGACAATCGGCAGGATAGCTAGCGCCGCCAACGCTAATCGCCAGTTCAAGAACAGTAGCATGACCATGGCAATAACAAGCCGAATAGCGGAAACGCCTGGCGAGATTACGCCCAGTTGCAGCAAGCCAGACGTGGTGTTGACGTCACCGGTTAAACGAGAAATCACGCCGCCGGTCTTCATGTCCGTCAATTCTCGCAGCGGCAACTTCAATAGGCGATCAAACAACGACTTTCTCAATGACAGAACCACTCGAGTGTTCATTTGCCGAGTGCGATAGTCTTTGATGACATTCAGAAACTGACCGACCAAGATGACACCCAAAAATATTCCGCCTGCCAGATTGAGACTTTGTAATTTTTGAGCCGTCGTTAGTTGGTCATCTAACAAGATCTTGTCCAAGATGTGCCGCAAGAACAGCGGATGCAACAGCTCCATGCCGGCCACCACCAGCGACAACAAAATCAACAGCACGGCGGTAGGCCAAAATCGCCACAACCACCGCACGTATTCGCGGAGATATTTCCGTCGTCGCTGCTTTCGCTTGCCCTTCTTGCTGTCCGCTTCGTCGGCAGGTGCTGCGTCGTCGTCATTGCGTTTGCCGTACAGCGATAGTTGCTTTAGGTCTCCCGAGCGAAAGGCGTCCTTGAATCGCTGATAGCGTTGTCGAGACGAAGGAGTGTGGAACATTGCGGCACCAATGGGAAAGTCGTGATCTTGATCGAATCGAGCGAACCAAGCAGCTTAGCACGGAATATTGTTGCCACCCAGGGGCATAGGGGCACATTCAACCGTTTGCCGAATTCACTTTGACTGATAAACTGACCACATGCTGTCATATTCTCGATATTAGGATCCACATCATGAAAATTCGGAACGTTTTTATGGCGATAGCGTTGTTCGGTTTGACGAGTCTTAGTTTGGTTCGTCCAGCAAATGGAGAAAATAGTATCGTCGCCACGCGCATTGCGTCGGGATTGGATCGTCCGGTCTTCGCCACGTTTGCTCCAGGGCACGACGATCATCTGTTCATTGTCGAACAACACAGCGGCAGTATTCAGGTTCTGGACCTGAACAGTTTGCAGCTACAAGCCACTCCGCTGCTGGAAATCAACAATTTGTCTCGGAGCAATGAACAGGGCCTACTCGGTTTGGCGTTCGACCCTGATTTTGTCAACAGCGGGCAATTCTATATCAACTACACGGATTCGTCCGGAACAACTCGGCTGGAACGCTACTCTGCTTCGTCTGACAATTCGTTCTTGGCGGACCCCAATTCTGCGGAGACATTACTGACCATTCGACAGCCGCAGAGTAACCACAACGCCGGTTGGCTGGGCTTTAGTCCCAGCGATGGCTATTTGTACATGGCCACGGGAGATGGAGGCGGTGCGAACGATTCCGCCAACGGCCACACGGCTGGCATTGGCAACAGCCAAGACACGACGAACAATCTGCTGGGCAAGATGCTTCGCTTAGATGTGAATCGAGACGACTTTCCGGCCGATGCGAATCGCAACTACGGCATCCCCAACGATAACCCGTTCGTAGGTTCGGACGGCGATGATGAAATTTGGGCCTATGGTTTGCGAAATCCGTGGCGAAACAGCTTTGACCGCGATACGGGTGATTTATACATTGCCGACGTGGGGCAGGCCGAATGGGAAGAAGTGAACTTTCAGCCGGCTGGCGTTAGCGGCGCGAACTACGGCTGGCGACTACGAGAAGCCGATATTGCGACGCCGCAAGTGGGTGGCCCCGAACCTGCCGATCACGTCACGCCCATTCACGCTTACGCGCACGATGCGAACGGCGGTTTTTCGATTACGGGCGGGTATGTTTACCGTGGCCCCATTGAAGAACTGCAAGGAGAATACTTCTTTGCGGACTTTGTTTCCAATCGGATCTGGTCCTTGCAACACGACGGCTCGCAGGCGACATCGGTCACGGATCAGACCACGGCCATCCGAGCAAACGAAGGTGGAATTGGCAGCATTGCCTCCTTTGCCGAAGACGCTGCGGGCAACCTTTATATTTTGAGCTTGGACGGAGACATTTTTCGACTGGACGACATAATTGACGTCACAACGATTGTTCCCAGTGGCGCCAACTGGAGCTACTTGGACGATGGTTCGAACCAAGGAACCGCTTGGCGAGAAACGCTGTTTGACGATTCCAATTGGAAACAAGCAGCGGCCCAATTCGGTTACGGAGATGGTGACGAAGCGACGGTAATCAGCTTCGGTCCCAGTTCGTCCGCCAAGTTTGTAACCTCATATTTTCGGCACGAATTTGACATCGCCAATCCAGACACCATTCAAACCTTGGAGCTGGGACTGCTGTATGACGACGGCGCCGCTGTTTACCTGAACGGAGTGGAAGTGGTGCGAACAGAGAACCTGGCACCGGACGCAAAATTTGATTCGCTGGCCAATTTCCAAAACGCTGGTGCGCAAGCTGGTGCCGATGAAGACACGTTTTTTCCGTTTGCAATAGACGCGTCGTTGCTGGTGGAAGGTCGCAATGTGCTGGCGGTGGAAGTGCATCAAGCGAGTCGATCGAGTTCTGATCTGAGCTTTGATCTATCGCTGAGCGCTGTGTTAGGGTTGGAAGGTGACTTTAATTCTAACGGAGAACTGGACGTCAATGATCTGGATTTACTTTCCGAACGCGTGCGTAGCGGTTCTCTGGAAGCACAATTCGACCTGGACGGAGATGGCGAATTGACCAATCGTGATCGTGAAGTTTGGATCTTTGATCTTCGTCAAACCTGGGTCGGCGATTCCAATTGGGACGGCGAATTCAGCACGTCCGACTTAGTTGCCGTGTTTCAAGTCGGCGAATACGAAGACGATCTGCCCTTGAATTCCACTTGGGCCGAAGGCGACTGGGACGGTGACGGTGATTTCACCAGCAGCGATTTAGTCTATCTGTTTCAATCTTTGGGCGACGTCATTGGCCCTCGACCGCAACAGCATTCCGTCCCGGAGCCGAACGGCATTGTTGGGATGTTTCTGGTTCTTGGTGTAGGACTGCACGTGGGACGGCGACGCCACCAGTAGCAAGATTCGGGGCAAGTACAAGCTGTTTCAAGTAGCCTGAACTTGTGGTTCAAAAACAAGTTGTGCGGAAGAAGCGAGGTTCGCTGGGTATGGCTAGTGACAGTTTGGTTCGCGCCAACTATGATTCCAAGGTTGGCGGAAACGATCTCTTGGATAGCGATTTGAAAACCAATCTGGAAATGAAACCATGGCTCCTGACGAGCTGCCCTCAAACCTCAAAACCATCCGCCAGCTTTCTGATTCCATTGTCGAAGCCCAGCGTCCGATTCGCATTTTGGATGCGGTGAAGTGGGACGATGCGGTGCGCACCGAATTTTTTGCCAACAAGTGCCAGCAATTGCCCAAAGTCGATCGTCCGTATTACCAGAATTCGCCACTGGCCTATGATCCGGTCCTGAAGCGATCCGAATTTTTGGAAATCGAACTAGATATCAAACGGCGCCTTGGCGAGTACAGCCCGGTCGGCGGAATCATGCGGCGGATGTGTCGCGAATATATCGACACGCTGCGGATGATTGAGTCGCGAGGCACTCCGGATTTTTCGCGGTTTTCTCAAGAGCTGTACGGCAGTGCGCACGACCGATTTTATGAAGGCGAACCAACGCTGGCTGACTTTGGTTCTAAAATGGCGGAAGCGCTGACCGCCATCGACGATGCGCATCTGCTGGCCCCCGAACCTCGCAGCATTCCCGCAGCCGATGCGGTGAAGATCCTGAGCGAACGGCTGACACAGAATTTTGCTCATCCCATTGAAGTCTTGCTCAGCGATGGCATTGTGGCCGATGCCGCAGCGGGTTCCAACTATATCAAACTTCGCACGGACGCCGTGTTCAACGATCGGGACTTGCGAGTGTTAGAAGTGCATGAAGGCTGGGTTCATGTAGGCACGACGCTAAACGGAATGGCGCAGCCTGTCTGTACGTTCCTGAGCAAAGGGCCTCCTTCGTCCACCATCACACAAGAAGGATTGGCGATTCTGGTCGAAAATCTTTCGTTTCTTTCGCACCCGGAACGTTTGCGCCGAGTTGCGAATCGAATTCGAGCGGTTGGGATGGCGGAAGACGGCGCCAATTTCTTAGACATCTTCCGTTTCTATTTGGAACAAGGACTGACCGAAGATGACGCGTACAGCAGTACCGCGCGCGTCTTTCGAGGCAGCACGCCGGATGGGCAACCGTTTACCAAGGACGTCAGCTACAGCAAAGGCTTTATTCTGATTTACAACTATCTGCAGTTGGCGATTCGCCAAGGTTTGATTGATCGGATTCCGTTGCTGTTCTGCGGAAAAACAACACTCGGCGACCTGCGCACCATTTCGCATTTAGTAGAAGAAGGAATCGTCGTACGCCCACAAATTCTGCCGCCGCAATTTGCGGATCTCCGCGCGCTGGCCGCTTGGATGTGTTATTCCAGCTTTCTGCGAGGCCTGAATTTGGATCGCATTGCTAAGGATTACGCTGCCATTTTGTAGGCCCATGGTGTTGTGCGAACTCGCTAAGCCAGTAATTCCGGGATCACTCGCGAAGGAAGCACTCCGGTTAACCGTTGATCTAGGCCTTGGAATTTGTACGAAAATCGTTCGTGGTCAAAGCCCATCAATTGCAAAATCGTGGCGTGGAAATCGCGAATATGAACTGGGTCTTTCACAATGTTGTA
>JAGQOZ010000828.1 GCA_020426955.1 Planctomycetales bacterium | reverse complement strand
ATCGCCATTCCAATCGCCGCTGGCCCAATTGGAATTCCATGCGAACGCGTCTTCGTATTGTCCGGCGGTAAAGACGTGCACAAAGTCGCTGCTGTTAAATTCACCGTCCAAATTGGCGTCGCCAAAATACGAACCAAAACGCTGTTCGACCAGTTCCGCCAAATCGGCAATATCCACTTGGTTGTTGTGGTCCAAGTCAAAGTGGCGCTGAATGGGACCGTCACTACGAATTGCCAGTATCAGCGAATCGATGTCCGCCACGCTGGCTTGTCCATCCAAATTCAAGTCCGTTTGCAGCAGCGCCAACCGGTCAACTTCGGCGGTCCAAAACGACGGCAGTTTGTCGTACGGATTGGGCATCTGGTCGTCCGTAACGTAGATCATGCCGACGTTGCGATCCACGGCCAAACGCAGTGTTTCGGGTAAATTCAAGAACGATTCCGTATGCACGATGTGCGCAAAACGGCCGGCGGGATAATCGTTTTGCCAAGCGGGCGGTTGGTAGTTTTGTCGATATGGCTGGGCTGCGTTTTCAAATGTCACCAGTACATCGGCTGACAAAATGTAGTCATTCAGCGTGAAACCGGCCTCGCCTTGACTGCTGTCAAAGTAGCTGCCCACGCCTGGGTTGCCGATGATAGTAGCGTTAACGCTCAGTTGAGCCAAGTGTTCCGAAATTTGCTGGTAGTAAGCGACGTTTGCCAAGTTGTTGGAATATTCGTCTAAGAAGATGCCGCTCAGACGGACGTCTGAGGATCGCCAGTATTCGGCCGAATAATAGCGGTCTATTTCAGCCAGTACCGTTTCCAGCGGCTGACGGGCATAATTGGTTCGCACATAGCCGAAAAGCGGAACGTCCAAGTTGTGCAGTTCTACAAGGACTCCCGATTTACCATTCGCTGACACATAGTTGGCATCAATGGGAGAAGTCCCTGGACCGCTATTGGGGTTGATGATCAGGTTGAGTGGGGCCGGTTCTTCACGAGCCAGTTGCAGGTACGCCGCCCAAGTGTTGCTGCAGCATGGATTGGCGTACGCTGGTATCAGTAGTTCGGGTGTGGAGGCTTGCAAAAGGCTTGCTTGTGGGAAAACGAAGAAACCAAGCCACAGCACAGCCAGTCCAGTTCGCAGATCACAGATAGAAAACGGCATCGGTGACATTTCATTTGAGTTCGATGAACAAGGCTTCTTCGATTGTAGCCGATTCGCCGCGAAACGGATGCCCGCTGGTTGTGCAAAGTTGGCTCGCGATCTGAACGTTCGCTTGTGTTTTGCGAGTTGCACGATTCTAATTGGACGGCGGACTGAGGCTACCAATAAAAATGCGAAGGGTGCAACTATGTCAAACCGACTGATTCGACCGATTGTGGTGTGTATTGTTGCGTTGAGCTGGACTTCGGCAGGCTGGAGCGAATCGTTAGAGACGCAAAGCAATCCGGTTGCCGATGGTGCGATTCGAATTGCGTTTGGTGATGCCGATCGTTCGTCATGGAGTGGTTTGCCATTCTTTTTGGAAGATGATGCCGACACAGCCATTCCCAATAACTTTTTGGTAACGCAGGTGGCCAATGATAGTTCCAGGATTTATCTGCGGCACATCATGGAAGAATCGGACGAATATGGTTTTCGTCACAACGTCTACTTGGATGTGGATCATGATCGAGAAACCGGGTTCATTGGCACCGGCGCGGGATTCTTGCCCATTGGCGCCGACTATCTGTTGCAAGGTGGCGGTCTGTTTGAATTTATCGGCGGCGCGCAGACCGATTTTTCGTGGAACTTTTTAGAGGACGTTCTGTTCGACGCCACTGATCCGCTGGACATTGCCACTTCCGTTACTCGCTCTGGAATCGGTTCGCCCACATCCTTTGATTTCATGATCAATGCCGCCAATTTTGATTTGGGTGGCGAAGAAGACTACTATCCCAATTCCGCCAATCAACCGGACGGAGGTTTCTTTACTTACGAAATAGGCCAGTCCGCGGAACTGGGAATCGACGAACTGACCACCGCCGTGCGAACGGGGCAAACGGATGATCGCTACGACGTCAATCAAGACGGCGTTGTTAATCAAGACGACCGAACATTCTGGGTGCACGAATTGCGGAAAACGTATTTTGGTGATGCCAATTTGGATGGCGAATTCAATTCGGGTGATTTGGTGACGGTCTTCAATGCCGGTCAATTTGAAGATGGCGTGGCGAACAATTCGGTCTGGGCGTCGGGAGATTGGAGCGGCGATGGAGAATTCGACACTTCGGACTTTGTGGTTGCCTTTACCGACGGCGGTTACGAATTAGGGCCTCGCAATCGCACCTCCGCGGTTCCCGAACCGACGCCGAACCTCCTTTGGATAATGTTGTTTG
>JAGQOZ010000827.1 GCA_020426955.1 Planctomycetales bacterium | reverse complement strand
GAATCAGACGAACGCTACAACCACGTTCTACCAAAGTCGGCCGAAGCGGTTCTGCTGGTAGAAAAGACGGGAGAATCCTTCGCCGAAGTGCGGGAAGGACTACAACAGATTGCCAAGCAGACTCGCCAAAAGAAGTTGGCCTTTGATTCCAAAATCGCGTTAGAGCACGATGACGTTGAATTACTGTGTCGCTTGACTCATCGAGTGGTCCCGACGCTGTACCGTCTGAAAGGTTCTACTCGTCCGTTGCCCTTCGTGGAAGACATTGCCATTCCGCCGGATGAGCTGTCCAGCTTTTTGGTGCGAGTTCAAAACGTGTTGAAAAAACATCAGGTGACGGCATCGCTGTTCGCACACGCGGCGCACGGCCAACTACACATTCGCCCGTTCTTGGACTTGGCTGATCCAGAACACGTCCGACGTATGCAACATTTGGCTCGCGATCTGTACGCGGAAGTCTTAGACGTCAAAGGTACCATCAGTGGCGAACATGCTGACGGGCTGAGCCGCACCTGGTTTGTCCGTGAACAGTACGGACCACTGTACGATGTCTTTGTTCAGCTGAAGCAATTATTTGATCCGCAAAACCGACTCAATCCTGGTAAGATCATTGACGAATCAGGACAGTCGCTGGCGCAAAATTTGCGGCCCGTACAAATCACGACCAGCCAAACCGAGCTTTCCGATTCTAGCGAACCCGACGCGCTAATCGAAGAAAACGAAACGTCGCCGAACAAACCGATTGTCCAGCTGGAACTGAATTGGACGCCAGACGACATGACTCTGGCCGCGCGAAGCTGCAACGGTTGCGGCGGCTGCCGCACAACCTCCGACATCGAACGCATGTGTCCCATGTTTCGTATCGTTCCGGCCGAAGAAGCGACGCCGCGCGCCAAAGCGAATTTGATGCGAGCGATCATGACGGGCCGTTTGGACCCGGAAGTGCTGGGATCCGACGCTATTAGCGACATTGCCGACTTGTGTTTTCATTGCCATCAGTGTCGAGTGGAATGTCCGGCGTCGGTGGATATTCCCAAATTGGTCACCGAATGCAAAGCACAGTATGTGGCGCAAAAAGGATTGCCGCTAAGTGACACCGTGTTGTCACGCATTGACTCCATTGCAGCCTGGGGCAGCTGGATTTCTCCGCTGTTTAATTGGGGAATTCGCCGCCGCCGAGTTCGCTGGGTGATGGAAAAAGTTCTGGGCATCGCTCAAGGTCGCAAGCTACCGCCGCTTTCCAATCGGAGCTTCCTGCGCAAAGCCGCGCGCCGCAAATGGACTCGCTCCAGCCGCCGCGCTGGTCGCAAAGTGCTGTATTTTGTGGACGTTTATGCGAACTGGTTCGATACGCAGTTGGGACGAGCGGTCGTGCGCGTGTTCGAACACAACGGCATTTCCGTCTTTGTGCATCCTCGACAAGCCGCGGCGGGCATGCCCCTGGTTGCGCTGGGCGCGACGGAACGAGCCAAACGGTTGGCTCGGAAAAACGTTTCCATCCTGGCCGACGCCGTGCGACAAGGTTACCACATCATTGCATCCGAACCGGCCGCCGCCATGTGTCTGACTCGAGAATACGTCAATCTGCTGGATGACGAAGACGCCGTCTTGGTTGCGGAAAATTCGTCGGAAGCCTGTGCTTATCTCTGGCGGATGCACTTGCAGGGACAACTGCAATTGGACATGCAGCCCAGTAACTTGACAGTCGCCTACCATCAGCCGTGCCACGCCAAAGCCATGGACGATACCCACGCCGGTGAAAATTTATTGCGTTTGATTCCCAACTTGATGGTGCAAAAAGTAGAACGAGGTTGTTCGGGGATGGCCGGCACGTTCGGCTTGAAAAAGGAAAACTATTGGAATAGCTTGCGAATTGGACGAGGTTTGATGGATTCGCTGCGGCACCCCGACATTCAAGTAGGAACCACGGAATGTAGCGCGTGTCGCATCCAAATGGAGCAAGGCACCAACAAACCTACGGTGCACCCCATCAAGCTGTTGGCACACGCGTATGGGCTGATGCCGGAGATTGGTCAACTTTTGAATCGAACCAGCGAAGAATTGGTGACCTCATGAAAGTGGACGTCAAGTTGTTTGCCGTGGCCAAGCAGTATGCCGGCACCGATACCATCACTCTAGAATTGGACGAACAAGCAGCCACGGCCGGTCAGCTCAAACTCCAATTGGTGCAACAAATTCCCCAGTTGCAACCGCTTCTGAATTCGCTGCGAATCGCCGTCAATCAGCAATACGCGTCGGACCAAACACAGCTGCGTGCACACGACGAAATCGCTTGTATTCCGCCGGTCAGTGGAGGTTAACATTCGTGGTCGAGATTACTTACGAAACCATTGACACGCAACAGGTGTTGGCATCG
>JAGQOZ010000826.1 GCA_020426955.1 Planctomycetales bacterium | reverse complement strand
ATGACCAGCATTTGATCACAGGACACTTCGACGGCACTGTGTTGGTCTGGGATTTCGCATCCTTGCTGCAAGGTAATTAACGTTCTAGTTCGCCTTGAAAAATTCAAACCGTCGCGTATGTGTTTTCAGCAGACGGAAGTCTATTGGCCACCGGTACTGGAACGGGCGTGATTGCGATCTATTGCACCGACGACTTTGCCGAAGTCACAACGCTGCGGCCTTGGCGATAGGATGCGTTAACGTAGCCTCAATGATACATGAGACAGAACCTGGAGACGAGCTTAGCCAATTGTTTTGCCAATGCTTCAGTGACAGTCGTGGACTGATGCGATCGAGCGTTATGCATGGAATTGTCACGCCGTCCCTAGGGCACGAATGGAAAGAGCACGGTGGATTGCAATTCATCCGGACGCTTCGTAGATCGACGTTTTGGGTCATTACTGATCACCATCGCGGTCCAACTTGGATCAAGTCCTGAGACGAGACGTTGACCTGGTCCGCTTGACGTCGGCTCGCTAAGAGCTTCGAACACGTAGGTCGCTGCCTGGAAGACGTGAACGAGATCCGATGTATTGAAATCGCCATCTCCGTTCCAATCACCGTCTTCCCATGCAGCATTTCCGGCGGTTGCGTCTTCGTATTTTCCAGCCTGAAAAACCTGAACTAGGTCGCTTGAATTGAATTCTCCGTCATGATTCGAATCGCCTAGTACCAGCACCACCGGATCTTGGAAAAGATAATTTTTGTCGGGTCCGCCATCCAACTGGTCTTCGTCGGGGCCGCCATAGAGAACGTCATTGCCGGTGCCTCCAATGAGTACGTCGTCGCCATCTTCGCCGTAAAGATGGTCATCTCCGGCTTCACCGTATAATTGATCATTGTCACTTCCTCCAAAAATGCGGTCATTGCCTGCCCCGCCGTGAAACGTATCATTGCCTGCTTCGGACTGAAGGTGGTCGTTACTGTCTCCACCGCGAATGTCATCATCGCCAGGGCCGCCAAGCAACACGCCACCAATTTCTTGTGTCAATCCAGGGCCGCCGTCAACGACGTCGTCACCAGCACCTCCTACCAGAAAATCAAAGCCGGCGTTGCCAGATAACCTGTCGTTTCCGGCACCGCCCCAAACCACATCTGTTGACGGTCCTCCCGAATAGACATCGTTGCCGGTGCCGACGAGCTGAAATGTGGAAGAAAGCCGTTCGACAAAGTTCGATGGTGAAAACAGAATGGCAATTGGATTGGAAAGCAAGTTTCTTAGGTCGATGGATTCTGCAGTTCCGACACTGAAAGCGTCGCCAAAGGCAATATTCAATCCTCCGCCCCCTGACAGCGAGTCATTTCCGTCGCCTCCGATGATGAAATCGAAACCATCGCCACCGACCAGAGTATCAGCACCGTTTCCGCCAGCAACAATCCCCACTCCACTTACGAAGCGACCATTCTTGAGCGCTTCCAGATTGACTCCTATTCTAGCACCCACGTCCGAAGCGATATCAAACGTATCGCCAATGATGAAGTTTCCGTCGTCGCCTCCGTTGATTTCGTCATCACTATCTCCACCAACAAGAATATTGAACCCAGCATTTCCTCGCAGTACGTCTTTGCCACTGTTGCCGAATAGAAAATCAATGCCTGCATTTCCTGTAAGGGTATCATTGCCACTGCCGCCCATAGCAATATCAATCCCAGATCCGCCATGAATCACGTCGTCACCACTTCCGGATAAACCTGGCAAGCGAAGAGCATCGGTAATAGCTGACAACAATTGATCGGTAGATAAATCCGTATCCCAGATTTGTTGAAGTTGAAGCTCGAAGGAGACTCCCAAATTGAGTGAATCGCCGAACAAGGCATTAAGCAAATCGCCGCCCGTTAAATCGTCATTTCCATCGCCGCCAAAAAACACATTGAACCCGCTCGCTGCGGTCAACGAATCCGTTCCGTTGCCTTCTGAAAGAAGCCCGGCGGCCACCGAAATCTTCGAGAAGTTTAGATTTTGAAAATCGATCGCGATATTTGGAGTGGGTTCGGTGCCGTGAAATTGGAACGAGTCGCCGATCAAGACGTTTGCGAACGCGCCGGGAAACATCGAGCCGATTAACCTATCGTTTCCGGCCCCGCCGATTTGAATATTCAGGTATGTTTGGCTTCCATCAACGTGGTCTTCGTCCTTGCCTCCAATGACCATATCCGCTGGACCACCGCCCGTACTGACTTGGTTTACGCCATCCCCAGTAAAGATCAGGTCTATGGCATTGCCGCCAGTAATTACGTCATTTCCCTCGCCGATCAATTCAAAGCTGGGAGCTCCGATCAGCGCCAACGCCTTGCTCAATAGTGACTTCGCTTGTTGTGCGCGAGATCTGGCAGCGTCAACACTA
>JAGQOZ010000825.1 GCA_020426955.1 Planctomycetales bacterium | reverse complement strand
AGCCTCGGGACTGTGATCTCCCTTACGGCGTGGTTACGGACAAGCTGCAAGATGTGCTGGACGATCCAGAAATTGAAGTGGTCGCGCAACTGATTGGTGGCTTGGAACCGGCACGCACCATCATGCTGCAATTGATGGAAAGCGGCAAGAATATTGTTACCGCCAACAAGGCGTTGCTGGCCGTGCACGGTCCGGAACTGTTTGATCGAGCTCGCGAATTGGGCCGATCGATTGCTTTCGAAGCCAGCGTTGCGGGTGGCGTACCGATTATCGCCAACATCAGCCAGTGTTTGTCCGCGAATCAGATTACTTCACTACGAGGTATCTTGAACGGGACCAGCAACTTTATCCTTTCGCAAATGGAAGAGGGCGCGGATTACAATGACGCAGTCAAACAGGCACAACGCTTGGGCTACGCGGAAGCCGATCCGTCCATGGACGTTGACGGTACCGACGCCGCTCAGAAGTTAGCCATCTTGGCGCACTTGGCGTTTGGCGCGCGAGTTCACTGGGACCAGATTCCCAAGCTGGGCATCGATTCGCTGGATACAGCCGATCTGCGTTGGGCCAAACAGCTGGGCTATCGCATTAAACTTCTGGCGACGGCCAAGCTACATGCCGACGTGCTGGATCTCCATGTTTCGCCAACACTGGTCAAAGTCGGCACTCCGCTGGCTGAAGTTCTGGGCGCCAACAACGCCATCAGTGTCGAAGGAGATATGGTGGGCCGAGTCTTCTATCACGGGCTGGGAGCCGGACAACTACCAACGGCTTCAGCAGTGGTGGCAGATTTGATTGACACGGCGGTAGGGCGAACCGAAATTACGTTCCGCACGCTGGAATTGTGGTCGCAACATGAACCTCGAGTCACCCTGTCTGAGCATGATCAAGTCAAGAAACGATACTATTTGCGAGTGAACGTGAAGGATCATCCGGGCGTGCTGGCCCAGATTGCCGGTTGTTTGGGCAAGGAACAAATTTCCATTGCATCGATGATCCAGAAAGGAATGCCAGACCAGACCGGTCGCGAAACTGACGTCTCTTTGGTTATCATGACGCACGAAGCGGAAGAAGGAGCGGCAGTACGAGCGATCACCGCCATGAATCAGCTTGATTCAGTCTTGGCTCCTGCGGTTCGTCTTCCCGTGATTGATGAATAACACACACACAATTTTTGCGAATAAATCGAACTCAATCGAATGAAATACGCCATCATTATCCCCGACGGCTGCGCGGACGAACCACTTGAATCTTTGGGCGGCAAGACGCCACTACAAGCCGCTTCTTTGCCGAACATGGACGCCATTGCGGCTGCGGGCGAAGTTGGCTTGGCTTCCAACGTTCCGGCACATTTGCCACCAGGTTCTGACGTGGCGAATCTCAGTTTATTGGGCTTCAATCCTAACGAATACTTTACCGGCAGGGCGCCCATGGAGGCGGCTGCGCAAGGGATTCAACTGGGCAGTGAAGATTGGGCCGTTCGCTGTAATTTGGTTAGTGTCATTGACCAGGAAATGAAGGACTTTACCGCCGGTCATATTTCGACGGAAGAAGCGGCTGAATTGTTGGCGGCGTTGCAAGAGACGGTCGCTGGTTCGCCACTGGAATTTGTGCCGGGCGTGAGTTATCGCAATTTGTTGCTGTATCGAGGTGCTTCGCAGGCGGCGCCGTTTGGCCGAGACACTCGGACCACTCCGCCGCATGATCTGACCGACAAATCGGTTACCAGCGATTATCCTCGCGGACCCGGTAGCGATTTACTAGTCGATTTGATGACTCGTAGCGTGGACGTCTTTGCGTCACATCCGGTTAACCAAAAACGCCTAGCGGCTGGAAAATTGCCTGCTACTAACATTTGGCTGTGGGGGTTGGGAAAGACGCCGTCGCTGCCCCAGTTTAAGGACGTTTACGGCAAGACGGGCAAGATGATAACGGCAGTGGATTTGCTTCGAGGAATCGCGGCACTGATCGGGTGGGATCGGATTGAAGTGGAAGGTGCGACCGGTTATTTGGATACGGACTATGCAGCCAAGGGGCGAGCGGCCATTGCGGCACTCGATTCGACCGATATTATTTGCGTGCATATCGAAGCGCCGGACGAAGCGTCGCATGAGGGTCGAGCGGACGCCAAGGTGGAGGCGTTGGAACGAATTGACCAAGATATTGTCGGGCCGCTGCATGCCGCCTTGAAAGAAACGGGGAACTATCGCATCCTAGTGTCTCCAGACCACCCGACACCGGTGCGCACTAAGACCCACAGTCATGGCCTTGTTCCTTATGCCATTGCAGGGGCGGGCGTGTCCGCGGATTCGGCCGCTACATACGACGAAATCGCGGCGGGCAGCACCGGACATCGGTTTGACGAAGGCTTTCAATTGATGAAG
>JAGQOZ010000824.1 GCA_020426955.1 Planctomycetales bacterium | reverse complement strand
TGTCGGCGCAGCCGATTGAATTTCTGCCGAACGCATTCCATGGAACGACAGGCGCCGTAAAGCTACTGGTCGGCGGATTCCTGATTGGCTTTGGTGCTCGTTATGCAGGAGGTTGCACGTCCGGCCATTCGATTACCGGCATCGCGAATCTGAACATGCCTAGTTTGATTGCCACAATTTGCTTCTTTGCCGGCGGGCTGGGCGTTACGTGGGGATTGGGAAGTTGGTTGTTTTAGCGTTTTCTGGTTGCGTCTGTGTCCCTAGTCCGATGCGGTGTCCCTAGCCCGACGCGATAGTTTTGAAGTTGCGGTTTTTCCTAGCCCGAAACGTAAGTGAGGGAAAATGGAATGTTTCATTGGTCGCTCGCTGACGCGTCGGGCTAGGAAATCCCGCCAGAAAACGCGAATGCGCAACTTCAAAACTCATGCTTCGGACTCGGGTATTTCTTCGCAAAACGGAAATGAGAACATTCAAGAACTACGAATACAAAGTGAAAATCATGGTGGATCAACATCAAATGAACTCGGCGACGGTATCCGGCAACGCAGAATGGAATTCGAATCAAGCGGATTCGGCAAAGCCAGCGGCCGGACCACTTGCGTCGGTTCGTTACACGACCATTCTGTTGTTGGGCGTCTATTTTGGAGTGGTATTGACCAAGGCGGAAGCAGTTCGTTGGCAGCGCATTCACGACATGTTTCGGCTACAGGATTCGCATTTGTATTACGTTATTCTGACAGCCATCGTCGTGGCCATGGTTGCATTGCAACTGCTGAAACGATTCCGAGTGAAGACGTTGGACGGAAGTGAGATTTCTTACAAACCCAAGCCGTATCACACAGGCGTATTACTTGGCGGGCTGTTATTTGGTGCGGGCTGGGCCATCACGGGCGCTTGCCCTGGTCCTGTCTACATTCAGCTGGGTGCGGGTGAATGGTGGGCCGCGATCACGCTTTTCGGAGCGTTCTTGGGTATGTACTGCTACGCGTTATTGAAGAGCCGCCTGCCTCATTAGCGTTTTAGGAAGTTCAGCCAACTGGTAAAGGAGCGTCACATGCTGCTGGTATTCGCTGGAGCCCTGGTCATTGGTTTGACACTAGGAATGCTTGGTTCAGGCGGTTCGGCCATCACCGTGCCGGTGTTGATTTATGTGGTTGGCCATGGAACGAAGGAATCGATGACCGAATCGATGGCCATTGTTGGTTTGATCAGTATCGCGGCTGCCATTCCGTACGCTCGCGCGCATCAGATTGATTGGCGAAGTGTCTGGTACTTTGGCGTTCCGGGGATGTTGGGAACGTTTGTCGGCGCATGGTTCGGAGGAAATTCGGCTGCTGCGCTACAATTGGTGGTTTTTGGCGTGGTACTGATTGCCGCCGCAGCCAGCATGATTCGACGCCCCAAAGTGGAATCAGAAACGGCACCCGATGCTGACTCGCGTTCGCCCTTGTGGAAGATCATTTTGGAAGGAACGGCAGTAGGCGTGGTGACCGGTTTTGTCGGCGTCGGCGGAGGTTTCTTGATTGTGCCGGCGTTGGTGGTACTGGGAAAACTGCCGATGAGACTGGCAATTGGAACCAGCTTAGTGATTATTGCCATCAAGGCTGCCGTGGGCTTTGCCAAATACGAACACTATCTATGGCATCACAATCTTTCTGTGGACGTCCAAACAGTGTTGGTCTTCACCATTGTCGGTGTGGCGGGCAGCATTCTGGGCCGACAGATCAATCGGTGCATGAATCAACTGGTGTTGCGACGCGTCTTTGCCGCGTTCCTGGTGCTGCTGGGATGCTTCATGATCATTCGCGAAGGCAGCCAGCTGTGGATGCGAACCGCCAGTACATCTCATGTCGGCCACATCCTGGCAACCTCCGAAAGTGAATCGACCTAAGCATCTACTCGGTAGCCAACCAGCACATTCGCACTGGCAACCATACAAGCGTCTGCGAACGAACGTCACACAAGCGGCACAACCGTCACAGTTTCACACGACTTTGTCGGTTGCTCTTTTCAAAGCAAATTCGAATTACGCATCGTGCCGAAAGAAACTCTTGCAACGAATTTCCCGTGCCTGCTGGTTGGTGGGTGGGAATCGAGTCTCTCGAAATTAGGATTCGTTGCCTCAGCCACTACTAGTGTTAAGTACCAGGATTCGTTGCCTCATCCACTACCAGCGAGATAGCCGGTCTATCGATCCGGTTGGACTGAGGACCAATACGAACCCGGTTTGGATGGATTGCATCCCACGCTTACGATGCCGTTTTGCAGGACAGCTAAGTCACATGTCGCACTTCAAGACAATTCGTTTTTTGTCCGCGAGCACCTCGCTTCTGCTAGCGCAAGCCATCGGCTGCCGAACGGTAGACTCGCCCCCGCTGAAACCACA
>JAGQOZ010000823.1 GCA_020426955.1 Planctomycetales bacterium | reverse complement strand
GTGCCTGGTTTTCAGTACGAACAAGATGACACGGTTCGGCAGCGCGATACCGACTTGCGTGAACGAGACCGTATTGTGTTGCGGCTGGATACGGATCGAGACTACGCGACGTGCTTTTGCTTGACGGTGGATGATCGAGGCTGGGCGAATGACGCTGTGGACGAATTCGCTTTTTGGAATCCCACCTGGCACATCGCGTCCACCGCAACAGAACGGTACTGGCAAATTGAAGCCGCCATTCCACTCAGCGAACTCGGTGCCAACCCACTTCCGCAAAACACGGTTTGGAATATGGGCATTCAACGAATTGTGCCCCGTGTTGGCATCGCCGCGTGGCATTCGTCGAAGCAAGTCGAATCCCGGCCAACCAGTTTTGGATTGTTGACCTTCGGTGCGAATTAAGTCGCGATTGATTCTGGGCAGCAAAAATTCGCTTTCCGTTGTTCGCCGGTGCGGTACGATTCGGCCGCGTGCTATTCGGTACTGGGTGGATGATACGGATTGGATTCGTCAAAGGGTTGGAATTCGAGGTCGGCAGGATGAAATTCGTTCGTCAGAACGGGATCGGATTCAGAACTGTGACGAAGACTCCACCGGAAGAACAGCAATAGTAGTCCGCACAGCGTGGGAAACAAGATCTGATGCAACACAAGAAAACGGTTGCTACTGGCCTGATCAAAGACGCCATATGTGCCCAACACACCGTTTCCTTGTCCCAAGTACCCGGACATGGCGGCCAGCGAAGAAAGTAGCTGCAACAGTAACATTGTCGCGGCCTGTAGCATACGGATTACGCCGTGACGACGAAACGGAGGGCTGAGTGCCACTCCTAAGCAACCGGACATGACACACCACACCGCGATGACCCACAAATGGCCTAACCAGCGGTGGACCGGCGGCATGCTGGCGGGCGAAGTCAGTAACATGCCAAGAACAAACTGCAATACCAAAATGCCCAGCAAGATTTCAATCAATCGCCTCGTTGCCCAGTATGCATTGTCCGATGCGGTGCGACCAAAGTACCAACCAGCGACACTGGCAATGGGCATCACCAGCACACCGCAAATGGCAACCAACGTGACAATACTATTTCCGGACATGAAATAACAATCTCGATGTTTTCCCCATTAGAACAGAAAGCCAGCTCGATCCTCAGTGTAACAAAAAAGCGGTAGTCCGAATTACTTCGGCTACCGCTTGGGGTTGGTTATGTGAACGAATCGACTTCCATTCGCCGATGACGTTGTTTGTCGACGTTGATTAACCGAAGAATTCGGTTGCCGAGCCGACGATGCGAACCAGGTACGCGTCGCCTTCTTGTCCAATCACGCGAACGAGTCTGCGGTCATTCATGTCAACCGTCTTGCTGACTGGCGAACCGTTGTCGTCCAGAGCACTGATGACAAACGATGTGCCATTGCTGCCCATGGTGACGCTGGTAATTTCATAATCGTCCCAGCCTTCCAAGTTTTCGGCCCACAGTTGGCCTTGGCTGTCCACTGCCGCATACGCTCCGTCTCGGCTACTGGATGCCAAGGCGTCCCAGATCGAGAACTTGGGATCCAAGCCGCGAACCGCAAAGTTGAACTCCGATCCATTGAGCCCGTCCGAAGTTAATTCGAACGTAAAGCTGTTGCTGCCCATGGCCGCTTCACCGCTGCCTGTCATCGATTCGGCACCATCTATCAAGAATGGCGTCGCATCTTGGCTTAGCGTATACGATCCCGGTAGGACTTCGTCCAAGCTGAACTGACCAGTGCTGTTGGTAAAGACCATTTTGGACACTGCCGCTCCGTTCATGTCGGTGCCAGTCAAATGCAGTCGGATGCCTTGCACGCCCAATTCGTCGGTGTCAAGACTGCCGTTGTTGTTCCGATCCGTGTAGACTCGGCCAACAACGCCACCTTCTGCAAAGTTGGTAACGCTGACAGAAACGGTAGCCGTGTCGGTACCGCCGTTGCCATCGCTGATGGTGTAGGTGAACGTTTCCGTTCCGGAAAAACTATCGGCAGGCGTGTACCGAATCTGGTTGTTGACAATGGTGATGGAACCACCGGCCGAACCAGTTGAAACAGATTCAATAGTCAGCGTTTCGTTTGTTTCCGGTCCGGTCGAATCGTTGGCCAGCACGTCGATGGTGATGCTGCCGACTTGGGTTTGAGCGGACGCGGTGTCGTCCACGGCGATCGGATTGTCGTTGACTGAATTGACGGTAATGGTCACCGTGCCACTGGCTTGTTCATCGGTACCTTGTCCCAAGCTGGCCGCATTGTCTTTGACCGTGTATTGGAACGAAGCGGTGCCGTTGAAGTCGGCGTTGGGCGTGAAGGTGATGGTCGAACCGCTCAGCACCGCCGTGCCATTGGTGCCCGACGTGACCGAAACAATCGATA
>JAGQOZ010000822.1 GCA_020426955.1 Planctomycetales bacterium | reverse complement strand
CATAAATCACTGTTGTCCTTACCTGACTTTGAAGCGCCCGCTGAAGACGTCGTTTCGCAATCCAGAAGTTGTTCGAACCGTTTCAAAAGTTGCTTTTGTTCTGACGGTAGCGGGCCTCGCCCAATAGTCGGCATCAAAGCAGCACGCAAATCGCTATGTAAACAGTCGGACTGAGACTTGCGAATCACGCGATGATATGTCGCTCGAAAAAGGTCGTCCAAATTTGGGAAAGCGCCGACAGCAGGTTGAGCTTTTTTCAGAAAGTGAAATTTAAAATAGTTTTCATGCTCCAAAGAACTTTTCGGGATAATTCCGACTGCAAATGTCGCCGCCGTGAGAACTTCATTCGCATGAAAAGATGTTTCGTTAGCCGCACCAAAAAAATAGGCGGGCGAACTACGATCCGATTCTTCGGGACTTTGGTGATTCGTATGGACCGTAGACATTTCCTCGTAGACGGTTCGAAACGCATCATGAATGACCGGATCTTGCAGGCTGTATCCAGAAAAAGCAACAGCCCGAGTTCGTTGCGTGGTGGCCAAGAAGTCTCGAGACCATGAATCGGTACGCCAATTCTGAATTTCGCGATAGGTGAACACAATTGAACGTAAGTAGTTTCGCCAAAGACTGACATCGCTTGCATTTCGCACCGTACGATACTTGTCGGCGCAACCATGCACTTTAACAATCAGCGATGTTCCAACCGCTTTTCCATGCAATTGGAAATCATGAGGCGAACTGATTCTGGCCATGTTCGGAATGGGGACTCGAGGCATCTGCTGAAACGAACTGCCTTTGTCTTTTTGATGATCGTCCCATTCAAAGCCCGATTCTCGCCATGCACCTTCCAACAGCAGGTCGTAGTTGGTGGTGATCACGGTTGGACAGAATCCCTCGCGAGCGAACCGGGCCAAAAACAAAGTGACGTGGATAGAGCTTGCCAGCATAACTTTTTCGAAACGTAGCAATATCATCTTCCGTTGGTGCTCCGCCCATGACTCGGGAATCTCGGAATCCCAACGTGTCCAGAAACAGAGCTTTGCCAATGTCACGGTCGCGACATTCACGGTTCTTTGCGGCGAGTCTAAATAACTGCGGGTCGATGGGAACAAGGGGAATGGCAAGAGGAGCCTTAAATAGGTTCTGGCGATATTGTTCGTCATATTTTTCAATTGTCGCCAGCAGTTCATCACTGTGACGCAAATTGGAACCCAACACCAGAAGACTTTCAAAGACGCCGCAAAACCAGTCGTTTGCTTCATAGTACCTAGCAGCCAAGGAATAGATCGCTGCGTCCGTTTCTTTGCCCTTAAGTGAAAAAGTTCCTTCAAGGTTTTCTCGGAACGACTTCAGCTCGCTCTCTACTTGCTTGATTTTGGGCGTTTTCCTCTTGTCGGAAATGGAATCTTCGTACGCCGCTACCATCGCGTGAAATCGCACGTACAGCCGTGCCATGAGTTCCCATGCCGAATTTCCTTCGCTGTCGATAGAGAACCCAGATCCAATGAAGAAGACCACTTCTTTGGCATGGACGCTGGTCGCCAGTTTCTCCACAGTTTCAATCGGATTCATACGGACTTGTTTTCAATGGGTAGCAACATCAAGGATGGTTGTTTCTTACTCGGCTTGCATGCGTGCGGAAGAACTTGCTTCTTCTGTTCCCAGCAACTGATCCGTGAAGTCCTGGATCCAATCTGCGTGAACCGTTTTGAACCAAACGCTCCACAAGGCAGGCGGAGTGGCGACGGAAAACTGTTGACGCGCGGCATGGGCCTTCTGCCAAAGCTGGACGACATGACGACGAGTAAACGGAGTTTTTCCGTCATGTCCAAGCAGGTGCTGCATTGCGTTGTTGAGAAGTTCGCGAGTTTGGTTGTCCGCGATATTCAGGAATTCCGAATCGTGCAACATCAGTGCGTACATGGATTGCACAATCCAGTCTTCGTTGCGAATTTGCGCCGCCGCGTTGGCGGGTAATTGATCGAACGGAAAATGGACTTTACCGAGACACCATTCTTGAATGTCATTTAGATCGAATTGTTCAAACGCAATGGTTTTGTATCTGGCTGCAAGTTCTTCCATGTTGTGCTTGCGAAGTGCAGTATCAAGTCTTTCAATTGCATTGGGCCACCAGCTATCAAGATCAGAACGACTGGAATAGAGTGGCGGCATGATCCCCAAAGTTGCTTGATCGTCACTGACTTCTCCGAACATCTCGCAGTCTCGACTCGTACAGCCCAGCATTGCGTCCCCGGCGGCGGCGGCCTCCCCGGCGGCCTCGGCGGCGGCCTCGGCGGGGTGACGAGCAGCCTCCTCAACGGCGGCCTCGACGCCACCGGCGCGCTCGGCGGCCTCGGCGGCGCCTCGAGCCTGCTCGGCGGCCTCTACAACCCCA
>JAGQOZ010000821.1 GCA_020426955.1 Planctomycetales bacterium | reverse complement strand
GTTCTGTTGCCGTTGGCGATTGTGTTCGGCCTAGCGGCTCGAGAAGGTTACAAGCAGGTGACCAAATTTGATTCGTCGCAAGTGGTTTACCAGCTAAATAAGCTTGGCGGACAACTGGGGTTCAAACGGCCCTTTGAAGCCGACTTGGTTCGGCTGGACCAAATCATGGCTGAACTGCCTGACGCTTGGCCGGCAGAACGAGACAAGCGGTTTGTGTCAGAGTTGGATGATGCCAGGCAGCTGTTGGAAAGTTTTTCGGCTGATAAGCTCGAATTACCGTCGTTGCCAGTGGCTGCCGAGCGAACCGAATTTGAAACGATTGGCGAAGATGATTCTATCAATTCGAAAGCTCGAAAACGGATGGTTCGCCAAGGCTCGATCGTACTGGGCGAAGAAGCCGACCAGGCCGCCGAATGCGATTCGCTATCCCGAGTCATCTCGATTGTGCAACGTGCTGCGGACGAACTGAATGACGACGGTTCGCAACGTCCGTCAAGCGAACTTGATGAAGACGAAGCGGACGAACCTGCTGGTGAATTGCCCGCGACTGAAGGTGTCAACGCTGCCGCATCCTCCGACGCGAATAATAGCAATCTTGCCGCAGAAGGTGATGTCATTGACGTCGACGCGGAAGACGCCGATGACACGGAAACTTTTGAAGTGCCGGTGCCGGAAGCATTTGCCACGTTGAAGGGGCACTATCAAGATTTCCGCGAAGCATTGCACGGCGGTGCGGTTCGCATGTTGGTGACCGATTTTTTTCATCCTGATCAATCGCAATTAGAGAATTGGTTGAAGAGTGCGGAAGAATATATGGGACGGTACCTGCCGTCACTGACCGGACAAGCGGCCGGAATTGTGACCAGTGTGGTTGCCGGTTTGGCCATTATGATTCTGGGCATGTTCTACTTTCTGAAAGATGGTCCGGGGATGATCCGCGCGGCAATGCGGCTGTCGCCGCTGGATGATCGATACGAACAGCAGTTGCTCAGCGAATTTGATTCGGTGAGCCGAGCGGTCGTGTTGGCAACGCTGTTGTCTGCCGTCGCGCAAGGCCTGCTGGCCGGGATCGGTTACTTCTTTGCCGGAGTCGACGCGTTGTTTTTGTTGACCGCCATGACCGTGATCATTGCCATGGTGCCGGTTGTCGGAGCCGCAGCCGTGTGGGCGCCGGTGGGCATCTGGTTGATTGTGGTGGAAGAACGAACATTGGCCGGCGTGCTGTTGATGCTCTATGGCGCCGGAGTGGTTTCCATGGTGGACAATTTGATCAAGCCGGTGGTTTTGCACGGCCAGTCGAATCTGCATCCGCTGTTGGCGTTGCTGAGCGTCTTGGGAGGCGTGCAAGCGCTGGGGCCCATCGGAATTCTTGTCGGGCCGATGGTGGTTTCGTTCTTGCAAGCTCTGTTGAACATGTTGAACAAGGAGCTGCAGGAAATTGACCAGCACTCGCATGCGTCGAACGCCGCAGCGTCTGATTCGTCTACCGAGCATTCACCGTCTTCCGCTTCTTGATCATTGCGTCAAATGGTGCCGTTACCTTCTGGTGCCTATTTCGGCCTTGGATTCTGGAAACGATCGTTTCTAGCTTGACTCGCAGCCTCGATTCTCTTGCTGAAAATCGAGTCGCCTGTCATGTTAGCCAAAGGCCGATTCGAATTCGCGCAATTGCCGTTCTGGGAGTCCCATACATGAGTTACGTGTCACACGGAAATAGTTTACGGAATCGTCTGCAGGTGGAGCGTTTGGAGGAACGCCGAGTTTTAACGAGCGGGATGTGGCACGCGTGGGCACCAGCGGTTCGAAGTGGCAACGATGTGACCGCCGCTGCGTTTTCTGCGTCGGACGATTCGTTCGAAATGGCCAATCAAATGGGATCGTTGCACGGCCAGCAGCGGCTTTCCGATTCATTGGGTTTTGGTGATCGGCGAGATGTCTTTCAATTTGAAATTGACAGCGCAGCGGCCGAAGTCGCGTTGGAAATCGACGGCACGTGGCCGGTTCTTTCGCTGCAAGTTTATAACGACGAAGGAAACTTGGTTGGTACCAAAGGCAACGGTTCTCGGTTGACGTTGGAAGGTGAATTGACAACCGGAACGTACTATGCGGTGGTGAGTACAAATTCGTTCTTTCCGGTTTACTATCGATTGACGGCCGGCGCGACGCCGAAGCAAACAACGCCAGCCGACAGCGCCGGAAGTCGTCGTGCGGAAGCTCGAGATTTGGGTGCCGTTGCCGATGGTTTGCAGTTGACCGAATACTTAGACGCGAACGATCGGTCGGACTATTTTCGCTTCACGTTGGACAAGTCTTCGAACACAACTGTCACGCTGGACCAACTTTCGGCCGACGCGGATATTTACTTGGCTGGTTCGGACGGACTGATCTTGCAAGCATCCAAAC
>JAGQOZ010000820.1 GCA_020426955.1 Planctomycetales bacterium | reverse complement strand
TTTCGATATCGCATGTTGGAGAAACCGAGGCAAAGCGATCCTTCACTCGCGAGGGTCTCTATAAAGGGTGCGTTTATTTGCCCACCGGCAATGAATTGATCGTCGCCACGAGGAACGGCATCTGCCGCTTCGATCGCAAGACATGGGATGTCAACGAGCAATTTGATATTTGGAATGCGGGGGACAACATTGGCAATGCCGCAGACATTACAGCCCTGACGGTCAGCGCAGACGGCACGACTGCCGCATTTGGCAATCGGTCAGGAAGCATTGCAATCTGCAATCTAACAAGGAACCGGATTGTCCAACGGTTTGATCAGACGGACATCCGAGTGAGCGAGATTGACGATATCGCTCTTTCACCCGACCAACGCTGGAGCGCCAATGGTAGTCGTGACCACACAATCCGAGTCCGTTCAATCGAAGGTTGGCACGAAGTCTATCGAATCCGAACGAAGGGTTGGGGCACTAATGTGGAATTCTCGCCCGATGGCCGCTTCCTGGCTTACGCAGACAGCGAAGGCGAACTGGCAATTGTAGAAACAGGTACGTGGCGCGAAGTAGTCCGTCGAAAAGCGAAGTCGAACTTTTCCCCGGACGCCCTTCGCTTTTCGCCCGATGGACTTTCCATAGTTTCCGGACATTCAGATTCAATTATTCGCATCTGGGACGTTCAAACACTGTCGCTGAAGGGAGAGCTTAAGGGGCACATGCGGACAGTGCTGAGGCTGGCGATACACCCAGACGGAAAGACCTTAGCTTCCGTCAGTGCCGACGCCACGGTCCGTTTGTGGAACTTACCAACTCGAACGCTGCTCGGAACGCTAGACACCTTCGAACAAACACCCTGGGACTGCCGGTTTTCTGCAGCCGGCAATCAATTAGCTGTTATGACACGCCTTGATGACGACGCCACATGTCATCTGTGGCGTGTTTTGGAGGCAGAGTGAATGTGTGCTTCTAGGTTTATTATCTCCGCTCAATCCATCACTTTGGCGAATCGTCGAACCAACAGAGATTGCCATATCGCAAGACTCAACTCATTCTCAATCAAAGGTCTGCACAGCGAGGTTCCGAAATGACAAGTGTGCAAACAGACGGCAAATGTGTAATAAGCGAAGACATCTTATGTCTGGTGGAACAGCTAACCGACCTTATTCGCGACGGCAAACACGCTGAGTTCGACGAATTATTAGCCGCGAATCCCTGCAACTTCGATGCTGATCGTTCTTGTTCTGTTGTCACGCAGTCGAATCCCCCGCCGCTAGCGGCATAAATCGCGAGCCCTTTCTCGTTCTGCGTGTGATCAGCCAAACGCTTCGCGTTGCGATGATGAACCATTGGTCCGCGTCGGTCGTTCCGACAATCTGTTTTTTTCTGAATTTTTCGGGAATGAATCTTGGTCATCTGCGTGACTAGTGTCAGGCGGCAATTCTCGGCCGGTCTGTGGCCAATTCGGTCGACCGGAAGATCTAACGGCGCTGCGCGGAAGTACTACGAATTGAATCTAGCCAATTGGAAAGATAAAAGGCCGAAATGTTTCATCGCACTCTCTCTCGATTCATTCCAAATTCCACCAACAACGGTCAACGAAAAAGAAAACACAAGCGTCATCTTAATGCCGAGCCTTTGGAAATTCGGGCGATGCTAACCCGAGTTGCATTCGTCGATCCGTCCGTTTGGACTGAGGATACGGCGCCCGGCGAGTTGATGAACAAAGCCGACGAGGTCGTCTTCCTTGATTCGAATAACGATGGCATTCAACAAATGGCCGACTACCTGGATGGGCGAAGCGGTGTGGAGGCGATCGATATCATCTCCCATGGAGATACGGGCCAGATTTCGCCTGTAGGTAATGCGATCATCAACGTCGACAACATCGCTGCCTATTCAAATCAATTGGCAACGATCGGTGGTGCACTGCATTCCGACGGCGACATCTTACTTTGGGGATGCGGTGTTGCTGGAACCGACGGTACTGACTTTGTCCAGGCCATCGCCGACGGTACTGGAGCAGATGTAGCGGCATCTTACGACACAACCGGGTCGCCGAGCCTGGGTGGCGATTGGGACCTCGAGTTTGCCACTGGGCCGATCGAGGCCGAAAATCTGCTTGAGGATATCAACCCATCGATCACGCTTTCCCATAATCAGCCGCCGATCGTTTCAACGTTTGGGGCTGCGGGCACAGTAACCGATGGTCAAGGGACAATGACCATCGGCTACTTCGTGACTGATCCAAACGGGAACCTTGCGGACGTAAACGCGTCGGTTCGAAGGGACGGATTTCCCATCTTGTCGAGAATCAACGACCCGTCTCACTCGTTTTCTATTTCCAGCAGCTTCGGATTGGGGACTTTTCAGTTAAACGTCTCAGCGCAGGATAGCGGCGGCCTTCGTCGAACAG
>JAGQOZ010000819.1 GCA_020426955.1 Planctomycetales bacterium | reverse complement strand
CGTAGCGCATGCCATTGAATCGTATGTCAGCAAACCTAGAAATTCTGCGTCGATGTCTTTCAGCCGAGAAGCGTGGCGATTGCTGGCGGACAACTTTTCTAAGGTGCTGGTCGAACCGATGAATTTGGACGCGAGAGGTGCGATGCAGTTGGGCGCGTGCTTTGCCGGATTGGCCATTGAAAACTCAATGCTCGGCGCGACTCATGCTCTGGCGAACCCGTTAACCGCACACTTCGGTTTGGTACACGGACAAGCGATTGCCATCATGTTGCCGCACGTGATTCGTTACAACGGCAGCGAATTTCCCGAATGGTATCGCGAATTAGCTCAGATTGCTTGCCTGGACGACTCGGACGGCGTCGCCGCCGTAGCGGATCAAGTGGTTTGCTTTGCTCAACACGCTCAGCTGGCGACTACCCTCGGTGAAATAGGTGTCGACGCAGACAAACTGCCCGAATTAGCCGCCGACGCCGCCAAGCAATGGACCGGCACGTTTAATCCTAGACCGGTAACACAAGAGTCACTGTTGGCGTTGTACCAAGCGGCCATGTAGGCTTGCCCGATCGTCTGTCACGTGAACTTGTTTTGATAATTTGTTAGGATGGAACGCAGAAACACGCGAAGTCAATTCGTTTCCACAAGAGGTTTTGATAATGCAATTGCCCAACAGAAAGATGCGGTACAGTTTGGTTTGGACATTGGTCTGTACCTTTGCAACCACCTCGCTGGCCAACGAAACGCCGGCGGATAGCTGGCCGTTGTTTCGCGGCAACTCGTTATCAACGGGCGTGGCGAGTTCTTCCTTACCTGCTCAGCCAGAACTGCTGTGGACGTATCAAGTGGATAACGGCGCCTTCGATGGTACGCCTGCGATTGTTGACGGTGTGGTCTACATCGGAGATTTGGACGGCACGCTGTTCGCACTCAAGTTAGCATCCGGAGAATTGATCTGGAAATACAAAGCGGAAATCGGCTTTCCTTCCTCCGCCGCTGTGAAGGATGGACTGGTAGTGATTGGCGACTACGACGGCATGATGCACTGTGTCGATGCCGCCACTGGCGAAAAGAAATGGACGTTTGAATCACAAGCCGAAATCAGTTCCGGCGCCAACTTTATTGAAGATCACGTGCTATTCGGTTCTCAGGACGCCACGCTGTATTGCCTGAAGTTAGCAACGGGCGAAAAAGTCTGGGATCGGCATCTGGAGGACCAAATTCGTTGCTTGCCTACTATTGTTGAAGGTCGCTGCTTTGTGGCCGGTTGCGATGGCTATTTTCACATCATTGACGTCAAGTCAGGAGACGAACTATCCAAAGTAGAAATCATGGCGCCCACAGGTGTGACTCCGGCAGTGGCTGGAAAGCGAGTCTTCTTTGGGACAGAAAACGGCGATATTTTTGGCGTCGATTGGAGCGAAGGAAAAACGGTTTGGACTTATGCGGATGATCGTCGTAGCCAATCCGTGCGAAGTTCACCCGCCGTTACCAATGACATTGTGGTGATTGGCAGTCGCAGCAAAAAGGTTTACGCGTTTTCGCCGACAGACGGCAAACTGCGTTGGCAATTTGAAACCAAGCGTTCTGTCGATTCGTCACCCGTGATTGTTGGCAACCGCGCGTTTGTGGGCGTCACCGACGGTCGCCTGTACGCCTTGGATTTAAACTCCGGCAAAGCCGTCTGGGAATACGAAACCAACGGCGGATTTGTTGGTTCGCCCGGTGTAGCCAGCCAGCGACTGGTCATTGCCAACGACAAAGGCACCGTGTTCTGCTTTGGCGAAAAGAAATGATTTTTGCCGTTTCACGAATCACTTCCACCTAAACGATAGGAAGACGCATATCATGTCCACCGAAGCGACAAAGACGGAAGTTGGCAGCTATTTTATTTCCAACTATCCACCGTATTCGCAATGGACGGCCGACCAGTTGCATCATCTGGAATCGGCCATGCAATCGCCCCCAGCCAATTTACCTCTGGGCCTGTACCTGCACATTCCGTTCTGCCGCAAACGCTGCAAGTTTTGCTATTTCCGAGTGTTCACGGATAAGAATGCCAACGAAATTGAAACCTACGTTTCGGCCCTTTCGACAGAAATTGAACTGGTCAGTAAACTGCCATGCATGGGCGACCGACCGTTTCGCTTTGTCTATTTTGGTGGCGGCACGCCTTCGTTCCTGAGCGGCAAACAACTGACGTCCCTGGTCGATCGTTTGCGAGCCAACATTAACTGGGACCAAGCGGAAGAAGTCACATTTGAATGTGAACCCGGCACGCTGTCCGAACCCAAAGTGCACACGCTGCGAGAACTCGGGGTCACTCGGCTCAGTCTAGGCGTCGAAAACTTCAGCGACGCGGTGCTGGAAGAAAATGGACGAGCTCATCTTTCGGGCGAAGTCTACAAGGCGTG
>JAGQOZ010000081.1:13904-15935 GCA_020426955.1 Planctomycetales bacterium | reverse complement strand
TTTCGCTGGACAGGAGTTTTGCTGGGTGGAACTGCCGCCCAGCTACTCTTCAATCGCGGCGACCATACTGGCGACGATGTCCAGCGACGAAACCACTCCGGCCACTCGGCCCGATTCATCCAGTACAATCAAGCGATGAAGATGGTCACCGCACATCGATCGAGAGGCTTCCATGATGGTGGCTTCGGGGCGAACGCTACGCACCGCTGTGCACATGTGCTGGCGCACTCCTTGCGAATTGACCTCTTCAATGGACAAAGGTCGACACGGAGTGCCTTCGGAAACCACATGATGCGAACCAAATCCCAGTTCTTCAGAACAAGTGTCCATGGCTTCTTTGGTGACAAAATCGCTGGTGCTGATCACGCCAACACACTTGCCTAAGCTGTCGACAACGGGCGCACCGCTAATATGATTCTGCTTTAGCAGACAGGCCGCCTCGGACATGGTGTAATGATCTGGGATCGGAACCACTTGCGAATTCATTACGTCTTGAACTCGCAGGCTAAGCAAACGTTCAATCGCACTGTTCATTCTGGTCTTCCACGTTTTGGGTCAGGATGGGTTCTAGGTTTTTGGTATCGGGACGAACCGTCAAGACGGGCACTTTGGCGTCTCGCATCACTTCTTCCGCCACACTGCCCAGCAACGCTCGAGACAGCCCGCGGCGACCAAATGTTCCAAGTACAATCACGTCGACGTTGTTTTCGTCAGCAAAACGCTTAATCTCTTCAGCCGGATGACCGTGCAACAGGTGATGTTCGAATTCAACATTGGTTGCTCGAGGCAGTGTCTTCCACAGCTCGTGGTACCGACCGACATCGTTTCCCAATTCCTGTGCGTGCTCTTGAACAAATACAATGTGGAGCATTGCATGAGAATCACGAGCCAGCGATGACGCGAGAGTGAGCGCTGCTTTACTGGCCGAAGTAAAGTCCACCGGGCACAGGATATTTTTGAATTGGACCGTCATAACCATCTTCCTTTGCTATGCGAAACCCGCGAAGTTCAGATCGGGGTTTCGCAAAAACGCAACTTTTCAAACTGCCCTAGGCGGGCTGGCTTTCCGAAACGGGTTGCTTGATTGTCAGAACGGGGCACGGTGCCGTACGTACGATGGCTTCGGCCACGCTGCCCATGAGCAATCTTTCAATGCCGGATCGCCCATGCGTACCCATGACAATCAAATCCATGTCGTTGTCTTTGGCGTAATCCACCAGTGCATCAGCGGGGTTTCCGACCAAAAATTTGCGACAGAATCGAACCGACGGATCGGTTGGTGTTAGTTTCTCCAAACGCTCGCGGTCCGGTTCCATGTCGGCCGGTGGTACATATCCCGCGAATCCACCGTCGGTGTAGGCGTAGGGTTCTTGGTAGGCATAGACCAAGTGCAATTCCGCGTCGGAGTCTTTGGCCAAAGCGGTCGCGTATGCCAAGGCCGACTGGCTATGCTTCGAAAAATCAACGGGACAGAGGATCGTTCGAATTTTCATGGCTTTCTCCCTTTCAACAAAAGACAACAAAGCGGGAAACGATTCATATTCAGTGGCAAACTGCATGCCATGTCACGAAACCTCGATTTTCCGCTGAAATCCGCCAAACGGGTTGTTCCAACCAGGAGCCATTAGCGCGCTGTTGTGCGACAACGCACGAAAATTGATTTCACAGCGCGCGTCGTTGTAGATTCGACTCTGATCGCACAGACCTTTGGTTGGTCGTACGCGCCCCGTTCTCGTATGGAACTCGATTGTCTCGTTTGGATGTCGTGCAGCCTGAAATAGTCGCGTTCTGTTTCGACCTCGCCACATGCCGTGCAAATTCAGATACATGCTCTTGTTCCACTTGAATGTTTCATGCCTTGTCAAAGCCATGCACAACCACTGGTCACAATCCGTCTGAATTGGAAATCGCATTTGACACATGCATCGAATACCAAGGCGCTTTTACGTCGACCATGATTCGCCAGCCGCCAGATTCGAAAGCTAGCTGTGCCAAGGCGGAACATTCGAGCACACGTGCAATGCACACCTA
>JAGQOZ010000081.1:0-13804 GCA_020426955.1 Planctomycetales bacterium | reverse complement strand
ATGATTCGCCAGCCGCCAGATTCGAAAGCTAGCTGTGCCAAGGCGGAACATTCGAGCACACGTGCAATGCACACCTAGCATATAGATTTTCCAGGGTTCGCTGATCGAATCAGGAAAACCGACAACGGCACCTGGTACGAATTACCGCCTTCAGGCGTCGGGCATAAATCCTGGCGGTTTCCTGAGGATGGTACGGCGGTTGCTTGTTAGTTATTCACACAATCTGCATCTTCTTGAAAGGAGCCGTGTGATGAACACTAACCCAGCCGTAACAGCCAATCGTATTCTTCAAGAGCAAATCGAGATTGAGGAATTGACTGTCCATCTGCTTAGCGAATTGGCCAAACGCCAATGCGTGCGGCAACGCATCGTCAAATTGTTTCAAGATCTTCGCGAACGCGTGGTGGCCCACTTTTGTGACGAAGAACGCGGAGGATTTGTCGAACAGCAGGTTCGCGACAACCCAGAACTCGCAGCCATGTGCCGAGATCTCTGCCGTGAACACCAAGGATTGCACGCCGAATTGGACGAATTGCTGCAAATTGCCGAAAATCGTCCGGTGGACAACCAATGGTGGGAGGCCCTGGAAAACCGCTTCCATGACGTTAGCATCAAGTTGGCGAACCATGAATTCCGAGAAAACGCTATCCTACAGGAATTAGTTGACGAAGAATGATGGTCCAGCAGCCCGATTCGCTGTTGGGATTACGCCAAAGGATGAAACCATGGACACAACGGATCGCTTGCGAAATGAAATCGATACGCTGCAATCGCTTTTAGAAAACGATGCGCCGCTATCGGAAGACGCCAAGCAAACACTAGCCGATATCGCTCGCGATATCCAATTGGTGCTGCAACAAGAGAATTCGGTAAGCAGCCAAACAACGGATGTGCAAGGAATTCGCGAGCGACTTCGTGGTTGGATGGTCGATTTTGAAGTAGAACACCCCGTGTTGGCCAATACGTTGACTCGTGTTAATGACCTTCTGTCTTCCATTGGCATTTAGCGACCAACCACGTGCAACAAGAGCACTAAGTGAAGGCGATGAACGCTTACGAGATCTTAAATCAGGTTGTTCAACATTCCATTTACTCCACTTTTGGCGACGCTTGGTTTGCGTTTGAAGCCTGGGAACGGGCTCGTAGATTTCGCGATGACCCCAGCGCTCCTTCCAAGGAAACGCTGGAATGGATTCGTACGTTGCACGAACTGACCGTCCAACTGGATGCGTTTCAAGGTCCCGGCAAGTCTTCGTGCCAAGCAGCGTTGGAAACTGTCTTTCGCGAATTCGCGCGTTTGGATCATCATCAGGAAATCACCAACGCGCTGCAGATCTGGCGAGATGCCGTGTGGCAGGAGATCCCCGCAAGCAAGGAAAGTGCAGGAATGTGATTGGGCCGTTCGCTTTTCTCTTCCTGCGGTGACCCAGGATCGCGTAGACTATCGTTCCAGATTTACCAACCAGCGGAATGAATAGATCGCGGAGTTTTAGGATGAAGGTTCTTATTGGCGTTGATGGTTCCCAGCGCAGTCTGCAAGCGGTGGAGTTTGTGAGCGAAATTCTGTCTGCCGAAAAAGACGAAATCGCGTTGTATTTTTCTCCACCGCGTCTAGAAGTCGAAGGCGCTAAGCAGCATACCGAAGTTGCCGAACTGGCTCAACAAGCGTTTGTAGAAGCCGTATTTGCCAAGGCCAAGTCAAAACTACCCGACTCGATGGCCACCAAAGTCACCACGCACATCGGCAACGGTAAGCCGGCCGAAGGGCTGTTGAAACTAGCCGATGAATTGCAAGTTGGATTGATTGTCGTTGGCGCACAGGGTGGTTCGCGGCGATTGCAATTCTTCACCGGCGGGACTGCTCGAGCCGTGGCGCACGCCGCCGCTCATCCCGTGTTGGTGGTTCGCGGTGACGAACTTCCTCGAGAACCACCGTTCCGAGTGCTCGTGGCTTCCGGCTGTGACAACGTTTGGCGGCGAGCGGCCGAGCCCTTGAATCGATTCACATGGCCGTCGGGCACGGAAAGCAAATTGCTGCACGTCGTGGAAGCCATTGACGAAGATCATTACGGTGCGCTCTTGGCCGAAGCACATCCGTCTGTGCCGCATGCCGAAGAATTGGTCAACGAGTTTCGGACGTTGTCCGCCGTACAGCGTTCCAATTGCCTGGAACAGCTGACGGCCAATCGCGAATCAATGCCGGCCATCATCAAAGATGCCGAAGTGGACGTGGCGCAAGGACACGTCGTGGAACAGATTATCCATCAAGTTCACCAAGACAAAATCGACTTGCTGGTGGTAGGTGTCCATCGACACAGCGCCATTCGCCGGCTGCTGGGCAGCACCAGCGAAGGCCTGCTACTACAAAGCCCCTGTTCGTTGCTCATTTGCCATGCGGATGATGCTCACTAAACGCGGCCGTCGAGTTTTCGAGCGAAGGAAAGATTGGGATTGCGGTACGGGCGAACAGATTGGGCCAGGCGTGGCGAAAAAAGATACTCCGGCGCCTTCGGACTAACTGACACAATCGCAACCAAACGTTATTGCCGATTCGTCCTCGTAACAGCGGGAAGCATTTAGACGCGAACTACACTTCATCAAGGATGGCCAATCGGGGCCATCCGATGTCGTTTCCTTCGCATCGAACGTTCCCTGCGATAGCAAGAGAGGAATACGTATGGAATCCATCGCGTCCGTGTTGGTGATTTTTGGACTGATGATTTGTGTGGCTGGTGGCATTTGGTTTCTGATTGCCGCCTTTAGCGAAAGCATCCTGTGGGGTATCGGCTGCCTTTTGTTTTCGCCGGTTTCACTGGTCTTCCTGGTGCTGCATTGGAATCGAGCGTACAAGCCATTCTTGGTGCAACTGGCCGGACTGGCACCGATTGTCGCCGGTGTTCTCATGTCACCACCGCCGGTTGTGTAAGGCGAGCGACCTTCGAAGATCTGCCGGTATTTGCAAATCTCAAGGTGGCCAACTCTGTTTGGGCGCAAGAAAAAAGGGTCCAGCAAACTGCTGTGACCCTTTTTGCATAGGTTTCATTGTGATGGACGAACTAGCGTCGACGACGGAACATGGTCAAACCGCACAGCGACGTCAACAAGACCACAAATCCGGTTGGTTCCGGTACAGCGCTCACACCGGCTCGTGGCCCAAGTTCGTAACCGCCTTCGGTGAACGCAGCTACGAAATCGCTGGTGGTGAACTCGCCATCCAAGTTCCAGTCTCCTTCTGACCAGGTAGCGGCTTCGCCGGTTTCAAACTTGCCAACGCCGAAGACTTGGACGAAGTCGCCCGAGCTGAATTCGCCATCACCGTTCGAATCGCCAATCCACGTGCCAATCAGATTGGTCACCATTTCGGACAAGTCGGCCGCATCCGCAGCTCCATCTCCGGTGACATCATACGCGGCGTTACCCAGCACCATGACGTCCAAGTCGGCCGTCGTGACGGAACCGTCATTATTGAAGTCGCCCGTCAAGCCACCACCGGTAGCCGTGAAGCGATTGACATTTCCAATGACAAAACTGAACGTAGTGCCATCGCTACCGTCGGCAATCAGGTCCAGGCTGAACGGATCGTCTGGATTAAAATTACCCGCGCCGTCTGGGTCAATCGCAAAGTCCAGAATCGAACCTTCCGAGACATTCAGAATTAGGTCAACCGGAACAGCATTGCCATTAGATGCGGAAGACCAAACTTCTTCTCCATCCAAGAAAATGCGACCTACCGTACCGTCTCCGCTGGCGCTGATATTGTTCAGGATACCATCAACACGTACTTCACCGTCCACTTCGCTAACCCAACGACGCATGGCCCAATGGACTTCAGGAGTGCCTTGTCCATTCGCTGCCGGATGTCCGCCAGGAGCTGTGGTGGCCGTCCAGGGCCCCGTTCCAGCAACACCGTTGTCAACGATATCCCACGCGGAACCGCTCCAGTGATTCTCGCTGTCTTCCCAGAAAAACGCATCTTGTTCAATTAGTTCAGAACCGTCGTTCAGGTAAGGCACAAAATCTTCGGCAGCGTAAACGCCGTCGCCGTCTTCCACGTCCGCTCGTTGATCATAGAAGCCATAAAACCAGTTGTCTTGACCTTGGGTTCCCGAGAATTCTGCAAACGAATCTGCGTAGATGACATCGGAAGGATTGTACAGGTCACCGTCTGGCAATTCGGTACGCAAGGTCAGCTGATTGACTGAACCATCCGATCCGTCCCCTGTGTTGGTGACGCCAACCGGAGTCAACGCCAAGTCAATCACGTCACCTGGTTCGGCATTCAGATAGAATGTTCGGCTCACTCCGCTACCGTCGTTGCCAGCAATGGTGCGTTGATCCACGGCTTGTCCATTGACAAACAGAATGCCGGTGACGCCGTCACCATTCAAATTTGTCTTGGCCATGTTCCAAGTGACTTCCATAGGCGTTGTGCCAGCCAGATCATTGGCAACGTAACGACGGATCGACCACTGTTCGCCACCGTTGTTGTCACCGTTGGGATGTGTGGCGTTGACACCGATTTCCGTCCACGGTGCTCCACCAGCGATTAGGTCCCATTTGGTACCGTCCCAGTGGTTACCGAATGGATCGACTGGACCACCCGCTTCGCCCTCTTCGTTGGTAAACGGTACGAATTCATCCATCGCGTATTGGCCGTCATCGTCCAGCGACAAGTCAAAGTAACCGTTGAACCAATTGCGTTCGCCTTGCGTTCCGGTGATGGACCAATCCGCTGCCGAATCAGCATAAGGTGGTACTGGTGGCGGTGGCGGTGGGTCATCGCTAATGACCAAGGCAAAATTCGAACCGTCACAACTGTCGCCTCGAGCGGCATCGGCACCGACCGGTGTCAACGCGAAATCGATGATGTCTCCGGCGCTGAGCGTGGCTCCGATCGTGTTCGTGACACCATTAGCCGTCGCGGTGGTTAGCGTGTCCAACAGCGTGCCGTTCTGAAATAGATGAACAGACGTGCCGTTTCCGCAGCCCGTATTGGTGGCTGCCAGAGTGGACGTGAGCGAAGCTTCGCCCGAATAGTCCGAAACCCAACGACGTACCGACCAATGTTCTTCGGGAACCGAATTCAATACAGACGGCGGGGCCAAACTGTTTTCGCCATTCGGATGTCCGCCCGCTTGATTGATGCTAGTCCAAGGGCCGGTTTGTGGGTCGGTGTCCCGGTACAATGCCCAGCTATTCCCTGTCCAATGGTTTTCGCCATCGAAATCCACAAAGGCCGAACCGTCATTAATGAATGGTTCAAAATCGTCCGGCGCAAATGTCTGGTCGTCGTCGGCCGTATAGTTGTACCAGCCGTTGAACCAACCGTTTTCACCTTGGATACCGTCCAAGGACCAATCCGCTTGGGAATCGGCAATAATTTCAGCACTCGCCGGAATCGCCATTCCCAGGCAAATCGTGGCCAATGCCATTCGTCCCCAAAATTTTCGCATGCTTTCTCCTCCAAAGAACCAACTAGTTTCACTGCCAACTGGCCAGTATAACCAGCAGGGCCACTACGATCGACACTTCTTGTTGTTTAATTTTCTGAACACAAGGCCGCGATTGCGCATGATGCGAAAGGAAAAACATGTCCCATCCCGACGTATTGATGGTTGGCACGGGCGAATACACCACCGGCTACGTGGAAGGGTCGGAAGCAGCAACGGACAAACGCGCGGGTGTGGTGGCGACCACAATGTTTGACCTGCGGCGCCGAGGCATCGTGGGTCGCTTGCTGATGTGTGGAACGAACGGACGAAAGTTTCCGGCGATTCGAACGCACTTGAATCAAGCGGTGCGAGACGTCTATCGAGACATGGACGTGTCGTTCGAATCGTACCCCAATGACCAGACTCGTAATTCAGAAGCGTATCTGATGGCGCTGGATTGCCTTTCGCCAGGCGATGCCGTGTTAGTCTTCACGCCCGATGACACGCACTTTCGCATCGCCATGGAAGCGGTCCGACGCAAATTGCACGTCTTGATTGCCAAACCATTGGTGAAATCACTGGACGAACACCGTCAACTCTTAGACGCCGCCCAGCAATACAACGTGCTGGTGGCAATGGAAGTGCACAAGCGTTGGGATCCCATTTACGCGGACGCTCGAGACCGTATGCGGCAACTTGGCGACTTCAGCTTCTTTCAGTCCTACATGAGTCAGCCTAAATCTCAGCTGCGCACGTTTCAAGCGTGGGCTGGCAAATCCAGTGATATCAGCTATTACTTGAACGCGCATCATGTTGATTTTCATGTTTGGGCCTGCGGGCATCAAGCGAGACCGATATCTGTCCGCGCTGCCGCTGCGACGGGAATTGCCACCAGTGCTGGCTTGCCCACGGAAGATTCGATTACGCTGTTGGTTGAATGGCAGAACATTCACAGCGGAAATCGAGCGACGGCGGTATACACGGCGTCTTGGATTGCACCCAAGTCAGATGTCCATTCGCAACAGCGGTTTTTCTATATGGGACATGCAGGCGAAGTGACGGTGGATCAAGCACACCGAGGATATTCGGTAGCGACCGATTCGCTCGGCTATCAGTCGGTCAATCCGTTGTTCATGAAATTCGAACCAGATGCGAATGGTCACTTCGTAGGTCAAACGGGTTATGGATACCGAAGCATTGAAGCGTTTGTAAGTGGCGTGTCTGCGATTCGTCACCAACAAGCGAAACCGGCCGATTTCGACGGACAATTGGCAACGGTCAACGATACGCTGTGGGTCACCGCGATTCTAGAGGCAGGCCGAATCAGCTTGGACCAAGACCGAACGGTTCGAATCCAACATAATGACCGTGACAACATAATTCTTTTGGACGAATGATCGTCTGAAGCTGTTGCCGTAGTTCTCTCAACTGACAGGCAAATATCGTGCTAGCAGCCCAGTTGGTATTGCTCGTTGTCCGGCGTATTTCGTATAAGTCGACACACTTTCAGGCTTGCGCTGCATATCGCGGTGGCTCGGCTCTTGGCACTGACAAGGAACTTGAAATCGACGATGAATCACGTGACACCTAGAATTTGGATTGCCGTTTGGTTTGCCTTTGTTTTGCCGCGAACCATCGTTGCCCAAACGGAAGACCTGGAACTATTGCCACCTGTCGAAGTGACTGAATCACAGGTACTGGGCGAAGAACCTGTCTTCTTACCCAACGAACCCAATTGGACTCGTCCCACCACCTGGTTCGCTTCGCCACTGTGGGACTTCACGTACGAACTCGGTATCAACGGTTCGACCGGCAATGCAGAAGCGCTGTCGATTCTTACTTCGGCCAACTTGAAGAAGGAGACGGATCTGACGGCGCTTACCATGGGGCTAACATACGCCAAGACGCAAGCTCAAGGCGTTGAAACGCAACACTACGCGATCTTCAATTCTCGCTGGGACTACAAAGTCAATGATCGCTGGTTCTTCTATAACAAGAACACCATTGAATACGACGAATTCAAAGCGTTTGATTTGCGTTTGGTGCTCAGTGGCGGTTTGGGGTATCACTTGATCAAGAACGATCACACCACGTTGACCGGTCGATTGGGTTCGGGTGTTTCTCGAGAATTCGGCGGACCGGACGAAGATTGGATTCCGGAAGCCAACTTTGGTGCCGACTTTGAACACAAACTGACCGAACGCCAAAAAGTGGCTGCCACCGTTGATTACTATCCGGAATGGAGCAACTTTGCGGACTATCGTTTGGTGACTAACGCCTATTGGGAATTGTTGCTGGACGGCGAGCATAATCTGAGCTTGAAAGTTGGCGTCATTGATCGGTATGACAGTACTCCGAATGGCCGCAAACCAAACGACGTAGACTATTTCTTGACGTTGCTGTGGAAAATGTAGTTCCGCAGCGTTGCGCTTCCAACGGACGAGCCGGCGACCGTTTCCGTTTTGCCAGCGAACCGTATTCAGGGAAATTCGTTCAGAAAAATACGCCGGCTTTGAACGTTTCGGTCGGAAACATTGCCAGCGAATGGTCCAGCGCGTAAGATCAGTCTAGACGTTTACGGTATTGTTCGCGGCGTTTTACGAGTCTACAGAAATGGATCCGCACACGGCCGAAGTTGCCAAGCAAGCCTTTGAATTGGAAGTGGTCGAACTGGCCAAGACCAAGCAGAAGGCGGTGCGCGCCAATGAATCGGTGGAAGCCACCGCGCCGTTTCGTTACCGTTTGTTCGGCCGGCCGATTCAGCTGACGTTGATTGAGTTTCGCATCATTTCTTTTCTGTCCGCCAAGCCATACAAAGCTTACACGCGAAGCCAAATCGTCCACGTTGTGGCGGATGAAAACAATCCAGTGACGGAAGCGACCTTAGACGAACATATTCGTTCGTTACGCAACAAACTGGGCATCTTCAGTGACTACATTCAATCGGTGCCATACGTAGGCTATCGTTTCAAGCTGTAATCACACTGCCAATCACGGTTCATCTAATTCGCTTCCAGCAAGCCGGAAACTTTCATCCATTGTTCGGCCAATTTGGGCCATTGAGAAACCGGATCGTCTGATGGTCGCAAACCGTAGCCATGTCCGCCTTTCGAAAAGACGTGGAGTTCGGCAGGAACGTTGGCTTTGTGCAACGCGGCCAAGAATCGGCCCGACATAGCACCTCGATCCGCGTCATCCCAGGTCACCGCGATAAACGTGGGCGGTGTCTCGTTGGTGATGCGAACCAACGGACTCAGCTGCTCTGGAGCGTCCTTGTCATGCAGATACGCCGGATAGATGGGCATCATGAAATTGGGTTTGGCGCTCACGGCATCGATATCGTCTTGCGAATCATACGTCTTTTGATCCGATTGCGTTCCGGCCATGACCGTCAAGTGTCCGCCGGCCGAAAATCCCAACACGCCAATGCGGTCTGGATCCAACTTCCATTCTTGCGCGTGGTGACGAACCAAACGGATAGTTCGCTGCACGTCTTGCAACGGAGCTTGGTGTGGCGAATCGGGACTTCGCCGAGGAACTCGATACTTTAAGACCACCGCCGTGACGCCAAACGAGTTAAACCATTCGGCCACTTCCGTCCCTTCTAAGTCCCACGCCAAAATGTGATAACCACCGCCGGGACAAATCACCACACCACAGCCATTGGCCTTGTCCGCCGCCGGCGAATAGACGTGCAGCGTGGGCTTCCCGACATCGGTAATCCGAGTTACCGGTCGTCCGCCTTGATCTGGCAGAATCCGTTCCTGCAATTCGGCTTCTTCGCCAGGAACCGCGCCGGGCCACACCGGCAGCACAATGGGTTCGATCGCATTCGTGACACCGGCCGTCCAAGACAACACGATAAGAACCAGAACATGAAAAGGCTGTGGATGCGGCATGGGCTTACCCTTGTGCTTAGATTGCGACTTGGCGAATGCGTTGCATTGTGCACCAAATTCCTACACCGTGCCACAACCAGCGCATGAAAAAGACTTGTGACCGTTTACTGGCCACAAGTCGTCATTGCTGGGTGACGTTATTGAAAGGGACGTCGTCATCCGAGGTGGCGATCGGCGTCCCATTGTTGCGCAAGCGCTAGAGGCACAATTCGAAATGAAAGCCGAGGCACTCGTTTACGGCTGATCGAATTCGCGATTTCTGTGCGAAGGCGACCTTCGTGCTGGCTCAGCAATTCCAGCTTGGACGCTAAATCGCCAGCTTCGTCTGTCGCTAGTGTCACAAGCAGATGGGCCGAATCGGGCGCGGGATCGACCGAGACTACCATGTAATCGCACAGCCGATCTGCATCCACTCCATCCGACAGACAATAGTGCAGCGTCTCTTCTACTTGCCGACAAAGCTGTTGCGTCTTGCGATGTCCAGATTGGCTGCCGGGGAAAGTGGTTCCGGAACGAACTTTGCCACGGTGATTGCGTTGACGTTTCATGTGGGAAGCTCCGTGTTTTCCAATGGCTCGGCGAAGCAAATCAACCGAGGGACCTGCCGCGCCGAACTAGTGTGAATGAAGAATATTCTGCAGAAATGGTTGTGTCACACGCATGGTTTTCCCCTTTGTCTAGGACGCGTACCGAAATAGATTCCCCCTGAGTCAGCAGACCGGCGCGAGCCGCCCATTGATGCAAAAGACAATCATACAAGCAAACGGTTCGCGCCCCGTTTAGCTCGGTCCTGACAACATGACTAACGGCCGCTTGCCTAATACGTAAACACGCAAGTCGTTGGGCCGATTTTTTGGAACAACCCGGCCTTGGTGGTGACTTCAATGCCGCCCAATAGATCCTGCGCGTCGATGGCCAGCCCCTTCATACAGACTGGGCAGGCATGCATCTGGACTCCTCGCTGCAGTAAACCTTCAATCTGAGTGCGTATGAGCGGTTCCGATCCAAACGCTGCGTCTTGCAGTATTTTTTCAGACGCAACTCGAACCCCTTTCACGTTGAAGAACAGAAAGACATCACGACCTTCGTCTTTGCCGAATCCGGCCAACTTCATGGCCATGTCCACCGCCTGCGGATTGGAGTCCATATCGCTAACAACGCTGATAAACAGGGACGCGTCGTTCGAAGCAACTCCATTGGCCACGGAAGTTGTGGAATTCGAATTACATCCCGCAACCAACAAACCGCTGACGAACAACAGAAACGCGGCAAATGTTCGATTGATCATACAAGCCTTTCGATTTAATAAAAGAGAATTCGCACATGCACACCTTTTTTTACATTGGAGCGTGACAACCGATGCCAGGCAACCTCTCGCCTGCGAGAAGATTGGCAAGCCAGAAAGAAGACATACCTGCGCGAGTATTTGTGTTCCTGGAGCACTAAGTCCTACTTGACCAATACTTAGTCCGGTACTGACTGGTCTACTTGTGAACGTTCTGACGTTTTGAAGCGTGTTTCAATCCTTAAACCAACAGACGTGCCTGGTCTGCCAAGAATTGCAGAAAACAGCCTCGTTGGCGGAAAGACGCTAAAAACGGCCTGTCTATTGTGATACGATGTTCACTTGGAAATCTTGTAGTAATAGACTTCTTTGACGTTTGGAGTTGCAAATGAAATTGTCACGGCTTTTGTGCATCGCGGTCGTACTTCTGACCACATCTTGGTCACAAGCGGATGTCATCTGGGTAGGCGGCGTTAGTAGCGACGTCTTTGACGAAGCGAACTGGGATCTTTCGGGCACGGCAGTCACCGTGATTGATCCAAATGTAAGTGTTGCCGACAACATTTTGATTGGCCCTGGCCCGTTTACGAATGATCCCATCATTCCCGACGTGGACGCTCAACAGCGAATTCAATTGAGCGATGGCTTTTCGTTCACACTGGATGCAGCTTCGATTACGGTCGCAGGAAATGACGGAGTGGGTGGTGAACCCGGTTCGGCCAACGGACCTACCGTCAACGTTACCAACGGTTCTCAGTTCAACCCGTTTTTTGTCGTCAATGACGTTAAGGTCCTGATTGACGGAACCAGTTCGGCAACTTTTGGTGGCGGCGGCAACCCGATCAATCTTTCTATCGTGGACATGCAGCCAGGAGCCGTATTGGCATTTCTGAATGAGACTCCTGACGCCTTCATTGCAGAACACCTGGGCAAGACATTTGTCAACGGTGCGGCTGCGGTAGACGGTGTCAACATTTCCATCGCCAGTGATGGCGCGGCTGGATCGGTGATCACGGCCGTACCGGAACCTTCGTCCATGGCGTTGGCCCTGTTTGGTGTGCTTGGCCTGTTGGGTCTACGACGTCGCAAGTAAGCAATTCGAACCGAAAGTGTTCGGCAGATAACTAAAGACACAAGACGGATTCCGAGCCCCTCGGTTCGAATCCGTCTTTTTTTATGTCACACCGGTTTGCTCGCTCGCCATACGACACTCAGCGAATAGGTCCATTGGGCCAAACGAATTGTCCCGCACCGAAAGCGCTCAAAGAGAATTGCCCAATGGCGAACAATCCTGTGGAAAATTGCCCAGCGCCAAATGCCAATCCCACCGCAAACTGACCAATGGCGGTCAGTCCGAACGTAAGTTGCCCCAGCCCAATGATCAAGCCGACGGACAACTGACCGATGGCCATCAAGCCGACGGCAAATTGCCCAATAGCAATCATTCCCACGGCAACTCGGCCAATCGCAATCCAGCCTCGTGCAGGCTTGCTACGCCCCGTCTCCGGACAGATGCCTCGCGTGTAATGCAGTAGCGGCGCACCCAGCAGGCGCGTGTGAGATTGGAATTCTTCGAAACGCCTGCCGTCCGGATAGCCGAACCGTTTCCAACTTCCCGCCAACGTCGCTTCGCTCTTGTATTCGACTGGTTCGAACAGAACATTCCTGGGCATGATAGCACCTTTTGCGGCATGAGCTTGAAGATCCGAGCCTATTCTGAACGATTCGCTGTGCAATCGTCGATCTTGGCCCAATTTTCTGGGGTAGCGGCGTTTTTCAAGTTTTCTTTCGAACATGCTGGTTCTATTTGGGGTCGCCACGCGAACACGGTTTCGAATAGACTTCGCGTCGAAAAAAACGGCATTTCCGCGATGGAACGAACAATCATGGCCAAAGCATTTTCAGTCGCATCTTGGAACGTCGAGCATTTCGGAGCAACCGATCGGAACACCAAGCGTCCCAAGAAACCGATCGAACCGATCATCGAATTCCTGGCAGCGCAAAAAGCGGATTTGGTGGCGTTGTATGAAGTGGAAAGCTCCGTCGTTTTTCAGCCCATCGTAGACGCCATGCCCGGCTATCAGTTTTACATCACAGAAGGGCCGCAAACACAAGAAATTCTGGTCGGTATCAAAAATGGGTTCAGCGGTTTTGTCACGCAAAAACTGCAGTTCAAATCGAGTCAGCCGGGATTGCGTCCCGGAGTTCTGGTGACGCTGACGATTGACCAAGAATACTATCCCATCCTATTTCTGCATCTGAAAAGTATGCCGGACCCTAAGGGTTTTGGCTTGCGAGACGACATGTTGCAACTGGCATTGAAATTTCGCCGCACCTTGGATCGCTCCGGAACTGATCACGCCAACTATCTGTTCGTGGGCGATCTGAATACGATGGGACTGGATTATCCCTATGCTGGTCACGACATTAGCGCCGTTGATGAATTGAACGAACTAAGCCGACGAGCTCGGCATCCGAGCAAACGAATGCGATTGTTGGCAAAGACAAACGAATTCACTTTTTTCAACGGGACGCATTCCGCCTACCCAGAATCAAATCTGGACCATGTGGTGGCCGCAGATCACCTGCAATTCAAAGCCTTTGGCGATTGTGAAGTGGACGTTCGAGGTTGGCCGCAGGCCGACGATCCCGACCAATGGATTCAAACCTATTCGGACCACGCATTGTTGTACTTTGAAGTGCAAAAAGTCAGCCGAGTTGCGTAGGCGGACAAGGCCGCGTTGACGCTTTCGTTAACGCCTGTCGATTGTAGTGTCGCCTTTCAGGCTGAAATTCCGTCGGAAACAATTCCGCCTGAAGGCGGGACTACGAACCAATCAGGACTCGTCCCAAGTAGGTTATTTGTGTTGTTGGACGGCCTACCAGTGGAAGTCGCCACTAGTTGGTTGATTCGGGATAGACAATATTTTGCAGGGCGGAAATGACGGCCGCCGCGTGTTGATCCAACGAAACTTCTTGGCTTTCGCCGTTCGCCAGATTCTTGACTTGGCACGTTCCCGCATCCAATTCTCGTTGACCAGCAATCACCGCCGCCTTGAAGCCGCGCTTGTCGGCATATTTAAGTTGCTGGCCCAACTTCTTGGGCTCGGGATAGACTTCCACGCCCATGCCCGTCGACCGAATGGCGCTGGCAATCCGCAAATAATCGTGAAGCCGATCTTGATCAA
>JAGQOZ010000818.1 GCA_020426955.1 Planctomycetales bacterium | reverse complement strand
GCTGATCTGCCGTACGATCGATTTGTCAAGCTGCAACTGGCTGCTGATTTGATGCCGAATGTCGAACGAAAAGACATGGTTGCGTTGGGATTCTTGGGAGCCGCGCCGTCCTATCACAAAGACGGTCGTTTGTCCAAGGAGGTTGTGGAAACGCTGTACACCGACGATTGGGACGAACGAATTGACACGGTCTCGCGAGGCTTCCTGGGACTGACGGTGGCGTGTGCAAGATGTCACGATCACAAATTCGATCCTATCACCATGTCAGATTACTACAGTCTAGCCAGCGTATTTGCGTCCACCGTGCAGGCTCCACGTCCGCTCGCAAATATCGACGCTGCTGCGGAAACCAAATTCATGGTTGATGCGCAACGCGTCTTCTACTTCAGCTACGCCGCTCGTTTGTTGCGTGACGACCCCGGTTCTAAGCCCGATGAAGCACGAGAAAAAGTCATGCGTTATCGAGCGGAAATGGAAAAGATCAAGCAAGAAAACGCCGGGCTGCAGGAAACGCATCCAGAACTTTATCGGCACCTCATGCAACTCGCCCAGCAACCTCGCCCCTATCCCGACGAACCGCAGGTGGAATCGAACGAAGATAATGAACAGCCCGGTCGACGGCGAGCCAATTCGAACGAACCGCTTTTCCAAGCCGTTTACGATGCCGGCTTTCATGTAGACGGTTCTGATCCTGACTTCACGATGATTGATATTCGTCCCGGCGAAGTTCGCGATCTGGATATCTTGCTGGGCGGAAATGTAGCTCGACCGGGTCAACTGGCGCCGCGCGGGTTCCCGTCTGTCTTGGCGAATTCCGATCCCAAGTTTCAACATGGTTCAGGTCGCTTGGAATTGGCCGAACGGATCTTTTCAGATGCTTCGGCGCTGTCGGCTCGAGTGATTGTTAATCGCGTGTGGGCTTGGCATTTTGGACAGCCTTTGGTGGGCACGCCCAGTGACTTTGGTTCGCAAGGTACGCTTCCTACGCATCCGGAATTGCTGGACGATTTGGCGTACCGATTTGTCCAGCACGGATATTCTTGGAAGTGGTTGCACCGTGAAATCATGTTGTCAGCCACGTATTGTCAATCAAGCCAACCGCAGGACCAAGCGATCGCAGTCGATCCGGCAAATCAGTTTCTGTGGCGTATGAATCCTAGACGATTGGACATTGAAGCGTATCGCGACTGCTTGTTGCAGGCAGCCGGTACTTTAGAAACGGAAATGGCTGGGCCATCAGACGATCTGGATCGATCAACTAAACGCCGCACAGTATACGGTCAAGTTCGACGCGGACGACCGGCGGCCTTGTTAGAGCTTTATGATTTTCCTTCGCCAAAAACGCATAGTCCCATCCGAGAATCAACGACGTCGCCGCTGCAGCAATTGTTCATCATGAACAGTAATTTCATTTTGGAACAGTCGGAATCGCTGGTTCAGAATGTAATTCGTTCGTTGGAAGTCGACGTGAATCAGCCAGAGCAGTTTGATGGTTCGCAAAGCAATGATTTGATTATTCGATCGTTATATCATCGCGTGTTTGGTCGCAATCCAACCGCCGAAGAACAGCGGATGGGTGAACAGTTCTTACAATCTGGATCGCTGACCCAATACGCACAAGCATTGTTGGCAACCAACGAGGTGATCTTTTGGCCTTAAACGAACCGCTTCCACGACGCCGCGAATTTGTCCAGTCACTTTCCGCTGGGCTCGGTACCGTCGCACTGGCGGCGATGCTGGCCGAATCTTCCACCACGGCTGCGCCGCCACCGAATGGAACGGACGTCAGTGGCGATCAGTCCGCCGTTACGCACTCGGCGCGCGCCAAACATAGCATCGTCTTATTCATGCCGGGCGGCCCGTCGCAGATGGATACGTTTGATCCGAAACCGGCGTTGGAAAAATATGCCGGCCAACGACCCGAGGCTGCCAATCTACGTACCGAACGAACGACGGGTGGATTGTTGCCATCTCCATTCCAATTCCAAAGGCACGGTGAAGCAGGACTGCACGTCAGTGAATTGTTGCCGAAGTTGGCAGAATTAGCGGACGATCTGTGCGTGGTGCGTTCCCTGTACACCTTCAATCCAACACACGGTCCAGCTCGATCCCTGATGAGTTCGGGCAACATAGCAGCTACTCGCCCGTCAATGGGTGCGTGGCTCGATTACGGCCTAGGTTCGGAAAATCAGAACTTACCGGGTTTTGTTGTGTTAGGTGGTGGCGGCAGCGATTCACGAAGTGGTTTTCTACCGTCAAAGCATAAAGGCGTGTCGCTGGATAGTCGGCAGACCGATCCGGAAAAGATGATTCGCTATTTGAAAAACGAACAGTGGCCAGACGTCGCACAGCGTCGCCAGCTTGACCTTATTCAGGAATTAAACCGCAATCACGCGGCTGACTTTGGGGACCTGAACTCCAGTC
>JAGQOZ010000817.1 GCA_020426955.1 Planctomycetales bacterium | reverse complement strand
TATGTGTCGGCCTTTGTGGGGCTAAGTTTGATGCGGGGGATTTAGTTCGTGTCTACTACGATCCGCAATCGCCGAAGCGAAGCGTGATTGATAGAGAAAGTTCACCATGGTGGAACTACGTCGTGCTGGCGTTTTCGATTTTGGTTCCCAGCTTTGGGCATTCGCATATTCGTGGCAAGGCTAAGTCGCAAACGTAGTAGACGGGCTGAAGGTTCCGTGGGTCAGCGGCACGTAACCTCATCCACTTCCCTTTCTCGTCATCTGCCATGAATACCAGTGTTACCGCCAGAGGATTTACGTCTACGTTTCGTGAAATCTCAAAGCGGGCACTCGGTCGATTGGAAAGCTATGCAGCCTTCCGCGCGGACCGGTTTCGCACATGGAAACATGTTCGCGGTCGTCGGCCACACCTCAAAATGTTCTGGGACAACGAACTGGTTTCGCTGCTGTCGCGATTTCACTTCGACGGTGTCAACATCGGCTCGTTTCGCTTTCTCGGCGCGCCCAACGAAGGCGATTTCCGCGATGTGGGCGGCGAACGCTATCTTCGTTTTGCTCTGTGGGGCCGGCACTTGATGTATGTCAAAGAAGGCACCAGCGACATCTTTTTCTGCGACTATCAAGACTGGATGTTTCAAGCTGCTGAAATTCAATCAAAGCCGCTTCTGAGCCTTCTCTTCTATCGGCTGAGTTCGAGCACACGGTGAAGAATGTGCCGAAATACGATGAAATCGCAGATGCCTTCCGCGCTCGTGCTCTCAAAGTGTTACCGCATCATCCTTACGTCGATCAGATGCTTCCTCAAAGTAGAACAAAGTCCTGAAGATTCTTTGGAATTCTTGACCAGTTAGGCAAACGACAGCAATTCACACGGCGAAGCACGATGTCGTTTCGTGCGAACCAAGAGAATTCGCCCAAGGAAACCTCGATGAAACGTTCCACCCTTGCCGTAGCATTACTAATGACCCTCGCAATCCCAGGCGTATCGATGAACCTTGTCGCCGCTGACGAACCGCAAATCAAGATTACCGACTCAAAGTTACATCCCATCAACTACGGTGCCGATTCGCTCCAACACTGGGTCGACAAGGCTCCGCAGGGTGACGCTAAACGAGCCTCCGCGCTGCTGCGTGACCTGGAAAAACTGGAAGTACGATTCGGACGCCTCCCAGCCAGCGAAAACGAGCAGTACAAGTATGTCGCCAACCGGTTGAAGGAACTCAGGAACACCATCGCCCGGAAATCCGGAATGCCTACCGACTCCACAGCAGAAAAGAAATCGACTGCGTCGGCTCCTCCAACAACTAAGCCGCATCCCGGCCTCACCAGTATCCAGTCTCTGGTCGCTGCGTTGGAGAAAGACGTTCCTCAATACAAAGACAACCACAAACAACGCTCGCGTATTCGTAATGACGTTTCCAACCTGAAGCAACGTCTCGCACGCGTTCCAGCAAAGAACCATCCGCTGTACGAAACGCTTCAGCAGCGAATCGCCGAATTGGAGACAGCCCTGCAGCCTGAAGGCGGGCCGCTGAACATGACCGATAAGGAAGTCGTGGCTTATCTGGAACAAATCCGCGTGAAATACGGTGAACAGCTCCGCCTACCGGAAGCACGCGACATCATGGCCAACCGCGAACTCACTGCCGAAGACGTCGATGGCATTCTGTCGAAGATGAAGGCGTTTGGAGAAAACGCTGACAAGGATCTGCCTCAACTGCGCCGCGTTGTCGAGGCGACTGGACAAGGAGAATATTGGCTGGACTGGCTGGAAAAGCAGTCAATCGAGCAGCTCAAGAAAAATATTGCGTCGATCAAGACTGCCATCGACAGCCGAGTCAACTCAGGCCTTCGTGACGCCAAACAACGCAGCGAACTTGATCCGGAAAAGAACAAGTACGCATTTACCAATGAGGCGATGCTGAAGCAACATGCAGCCGATCACGCCCGCACAATGCGTACCCTGCAGCAGGCAACAAGACTGGAAGAACTGCTCAGCCTTGCCGCTACATGGTCACTGAGAATCAAGGAGCTCGAAGGCTACGTTGCCACATGGCAGGAAAAGGCCGGCATGGCATCGATTGTTCGCGAACTGCCCGCCGAAGTCGGCACGAAGGAACTGCATGCCATTGCGAAAGAGGTCTTCGGCACCGAGAAATACGGCGTCGGCGAACTCGCTCACGTCATTGTGAACAGCAAGCCCGTTCCTCGCGACCGCATCGAACATAAAGCCTTCAACAACAAGATCGAAACCATCGTCCGCGTCTGGGAACAGTTTCAGGTCACCACCGTCGAGGAAGAAGATGGCAAACTGAACGTCTACGTCAACGACCTCGCCAAATTCAGCCGCGCACCGAATACCACACCCATCGGCAAATGGATCCTGACGAAGCGATTCAAACGCGGCGAAATCAGCCCGCAGGACTTTGCTGCC
>JAGQOZ010000816.1 GCA_020426955.1 Planctomycetales bacterium | reverse complement strand
GAATGCAACTACGGCGTTGCGACCGGTAGCGGCGCGGACAATTTTGACAGCGTTTTCGAGAGCTTCGGCGCCGGTCGTCACGAAGATCGTCTTCTTGTCAAAGTCGCCGGGAACAAGCTTGTTGAGCCGTTCGGCGAGATGAACGTAGTTCTCATAAGGCACAACCTGGTGGCAGGTGTGACTGAAGCGGTCCAGCTGCGCCTTGACTGCCTCTATCACCTTGGGATGGCGATGGCCGGTATTGACCACCGCGATACCGGCGGCGAAATCAATGTAGCGCCTGCCCTCCACATCCCAGATTTCTGCATTCTCAGCACGGTCAGCAAAGACCTGTGTCATGACGCCGACACCGCGTGCTATGGCACCTTTTCGACGTGTCTCAACGGAAGCGTTATTCATGTTTTCCTCATTTGCGGTCTCGAGCCGCACTTGGTTGTTAATGGTCACGTGATCGTTGTTGCGAAATCACGTAAGTTAAAAAAATCAGCGAGTTCGGTAATACGCTTGGAAAAGTGTGCAATCATCCGCTCATCGGGTTGCTGATTGGCGAGACGCTCAAGCAGCGGATCGAGTGCCCGGATGGACGATCCCGACATCGCTTCCAGCATGGCATGGCCACAAAACGGTACATACACTTCCGAGTATCCACCTTCATGCGCGGCGACCAAGCGGCCTTCGGTGAATTCCATCAGCATGGTGGTCATTTCACGGTAGGTCTGCGAAGAACAAAGCATGCGAGCTAGCGGATCGAACCCGGCTGCATCGAAACCGCAAGCGACGATCACAAGATCGGGCTGGAACTGCTTCAGCTTTGGCAAAACCAAGCGTTCCATCACTTCCAGATAGGTGGCGTGGCCGCCTCCTGGCTGCAGCGGGATGTTCATGTTGAAACCCGTGCCTGCGCCCTCTCCAATCTGCTCCGGAAATCCACTGTCTGGCGGATAACACCGGTTCTGGTGGATCGAAATGGTCAAGACATCATCGCGTTTGTAAAAGATGTGCTCAGTACCGTTGCCATGGTGCACATCCCAGTCGACAACTGCCACCTTGCTCGCCAGTTTCTCCGCCAAAGCCCATTCGGTGGCGATTGCGATATTGTTGAGCAGACAAAACCCATTAGGCCAGCGTGGCAAGCAATGATGCCCGGGAGGCCGCGAAAGCGCATAAGCATTCTCCAACTCGCCTGAAAGCACCTTGCCAACCGCTTCTTTTACAAGTCCTGCCGAAAGAAGTGCGATTTCGAGTGCACCATTGCCGAAGGGAGCTCGGAGTCCGAGTTCGCCACCATTGCCATCGGATAACGCCTTAAACTCTTCGAGATAGGTGACCGAATGAACAAGCATGGCATCTTCCAGCGTCGCGGGCGATGCGCTCGACATTTCGAGTTCGTTGCCAAGCCCGGTCACGTCGAGGAGATTTTTCAGGCGGCGCTTGGTTTCCGGCGCTTCGGGCAGCCCCCCCGAAACCATAGGCTGCACGTGGTCCCTCACCGGCGCCAATTGCGCATAGTTTCCAGCCTGATGCCAAAAGCACCGTTCGTCGTAGATAAATCCAGTCCTCTTCATGAGCGGGTCCACCAAACATTGGAGGCCGCGAAGTGCCGCTCCCACCAGTTTGAAGAGATGCGTGGAGTGCTATCAATCATGGGCAGTTTCCAAAAATTCGATCTCAACAAAGGAGCAGGCAAAATCATTCCCATTTAGAACATCATGCTCCACACCTGCTGTTCTGAAATATGGGACTCCGCTTTGTATCGTGATGAGTGAACGAGACCCATCGGGAGACAAAATCTCAAGATTACCATCGAACAAGGGAACGACGACGTAGTCATAGGCATGACGATGCCAACCGGTACTGTCACCCAACTGCTCAAAGTACCATTCGGTTACCCGCGTGCGGCTATTCTCGATCAGGACCGTTCCACGTGCTGTGCCCTTGTTATCGCTATCACCCATTTCGCTCGCCTCCGCCGGATCCGCAACGTCCGTTATCGCTGCTGCCGTCACCGATTGGCACGGCGTAAAACCGAATTGAGCAAGACGTTGACGCCGGGCACAGTATATTCTGGCTCAATGTTCTCATTTTCGTTATGCGTAATTCCGTCCTCGCACGGCGTGAAAATCATGGCCGTCGGAATTACGCTGGAAACATGGTAGGCATCGTGGCCAGCCGCGCTCAGCAAATCACGATGTGAAACTTTGAGGTCCACGGCCACTGAGCGGATGAGATCAATTAGTTCCGGATCGAACTTTATGTCGCCGAAGTTCCATTCCTTTGCAACGCGTACCGCGACATTCGACTTTTCTGTTGCGACCGGCAAAAGCGCGAGTGTCTTGTCATATATCTCTTTCGCCAAACGCGGATTGGGATGCCTCACATCGACTGTTATCTCAGCGCGATCAGGTAGAATGCCGTACTTGTTCGGAGAGACCTCGATACG
>JAGQOZ010000815.1 GCA_020426955.1 Planctomycetales bacterium | reverse complement strand
AGCGGGCGAACGAACGCAGGGCGCCGTGTTATCATCCGACGCGTTTTTCCCGTTTCCCGATTCGATCGAAGCCGCCGCACAAGCCGGCATCGCCGCCGTCATCCAACCCGGCGGCTCCAAACGAGACCAAGAAGTGATCGACGCGTGCAACCGGTTGGGCATCCCCATGGTCTTCACGGGCCGACGTCATTTCAAACACTAAAGCGAAACAGCCAAAGCCACGATTCGCAACGTGTAGTCGACAATGTGACGCGTCCGTCCTTAAAAAACGCTTTTCGGACCGAAATATTGTCGCGCCTCCCGGCTACAATGACGTTGTCATGAATTCTTGTTTCGCTCACACGGGTCGTCGCGATGTTACGCTCTTCTTCTTCTTGCTTGCGGTTCGAAACATACATTCGCTCGGTCATCTTGGCCGTCACCCTGGTCGTTCGCGCCGCTGGTAACGAATCCTCCTGGCCCACTCAATTCCACGACAACCAGCGGAGCGGCCGTTCCGCAGCCAGCGTTGCATTGCCATTGTCGCTGCACTGGACCTACCAAACTATGCAGCCGCCGCGGCCCAGTTGGCCCGATCCGGCCAAGCAAGATTTTTGGAATCGCAAGCAGGATTTGCTGCCACGAGTGACCTATGATCGTGCGTTCCATTTGGTGTCGGATGGAGACTACGTGTTATTCGGTTCCTCGGCCGACGATCAAATTCGTTGTTTGGACTTGAAAACGGGCCAGTTACGCTGGCGTTTCTTTGCCGAGGCTCCCATTCGCTGCGCACCAACCTTGCATCAAGGCTTTGCCTTCTTTGGTGCGGATGACGGATTCCTTTATTCGATTGACATTGCAACGGGCAGCTTGAAATGGAAGACACCAGCCAGCGTCGGACCCGTTCGTTGGATTCCGGGTAACGGTCGCATCATTAGTCAATTTCCGGTGCGAACCGGCGTTCTGCGGCACGGAGATGTGGGCTATTTTACCGCTGGACTGTTTCCCAAATTCGGAGCGACACACGGTGCGTTCGAATTCGCCACCGGCAAGATCTTGGAACGAACGCCGTTAGATGTCACCTCGCAAGGACCACTGGAGATTCGTGACGGTCGTATCTTTGCGCATACTGGGCGAAATCCAGCCGGCGCGTTTATCGCATCGCTGCAGCGACGAGGCGTTGAGCTTTCCGCTGAATCGCGAGATGTTCCCAGCGAATATGCCTACGGCTTTGCCGCCACCAACGATCTGCGGTTTGTGGGCGGTGACGGCAAAGTGGCCGCGCTGTCCGCCACGTCGGCGGAAGTCCAATGGCAAACGCAAGTCCAGGGCAAAGCGTACAGCCTCATCCTGTTGGACGGTCGCTTGCTGGTCAGCACGGACACCGGCCATATCTATTGTTTCGGCGATGTGTCATACGAACGCGACGTCGTCACGCATGCGGAAACATCATCCGCGACCACGACTCCGGACGACGGCAACGATCTGCATCTCGGCCACGCCGTGTCGTCGCTGCCCAGTCGCCACGGCTACGCGCTTGTCGTCGACGACAACGTCGAAAGAATTCAACGGCGCATTCGCACGTTGTTGGATCAGACGGCCATGCAGATTGTGGCCCTGGTTCCGGATGAAATCGCGCCGCAAATTCGGACTTACTGGTTCGAAAAAGGAGCGTATGGCCAGCGAGTTGTCGTGCATTCGAACGACAATCAGCAAGCAGTGCAACGTTACGCCGCGTCGATATTCAACTTGGCTATTGGTGCCGATCGCCGGGCAATGTTACCGCTGGTTCGGCCCGGAGGTGTTGCATTGGATCAAGCCGGTGTTGATGTTCGCGCGAAGCCGGTCAGCCATGGCAACTGGACGCACATGTATGCCAATGCGGGCAACACCGCTTGCAGCACCGACACCGCTGTGGATCATCATCGGCTGCAGTGGTTTGGCGAACCGGGGCCTCGAGCGATGGTGGATCGTCATTTGCGAACCATGCCATCGTTGTGCGTCGACGGTCGCCTGTACGTGCCGGCGCTGGACCGCATCATTGCCGTGGACGCGTTTAATGGCTCTCCGTTGTGGCAGCAAAACGTGCCGGGGATGACTCGAGTAGGTGTGCTGAAGGATTGCGGATTCATGGCGGCAGATGCGACGTCCGTGTTTGTTTCGGCCGGTGACACTTGTTTGTCACTGGATGCTTGGTCGGGCGAACCGCAGGTGACGTGGTCATTGTCGAATCTGGCGGCGGATTGGCGCGAACGAGAATGGGGTGCGGTGTTATTATTGGACGATCAGCTGATTGGCAGTGTCACGCCGCTAGGTGCCGCACGACGTACGATTGACCGTTCTACCATTCTGGAGGCGGCGTATTCCGACAATCGGCCCATCGTCTGCAGCGAAAGCATTTTTGCGTGCCCGCGTGATGCAGCCGAAATCACTTGGCGATACGATGCGGATGGTTCGATTCCCCATCC
>JAGQOZ010000814.1 GCA_020426955.1 Planctomycetales bacterium | reverse complement strand
GTTTAAATCCGCGGTGATTAGGTCAACAAACCCGTCGCCATTAACGTCTCCTTCAGCAATCCAATTATCACCATCACCAGCTGGATAGTTAACGGCATTGGAAAAGCTTCCATCGCCCATATTCAGCAGAACAGATACGTTATCGGCGGACAAGTTCGACGTAGCCAAGTCCGGCCAACCATCGTTGTTGAGATCGGCTGAAACAATCGGATAGGGCGCCTGCCCGACCGGGTAGGAAACCGTAGGGGTCAACGTTCCATCGCCGTTGTTTAACAACACGTGTACACTATCGAGATAGTCGGCGACCGCAACATCGACACTGCCGTCTTGATCGAAGTCGCCGACGACAAACCAGTTGGGATATCCCGCCACAGCATAAGAATCTGGTGTCTGAAAGGTTCCATCTCCATTGTTGATGGCTACGTAAACTGCAGACTGCGAACCATAGCCGGTTGCCACCAAATCAGGATGCCCATCGCTGTTAAAGTCAACTGCCTCAATTGGATACAGCGACTGAGCGGTCGGATAATTCAACTCGGGTCCAAATCCTCCCGCCCCGTCGTTCAAGAATACGGAGAGTCCGGCGGTATCAAAGTTCGCCGTAGCGATGTCCAAGTGACCGTCGGAATCGAAATCTGCCGTCGCCAGCCACTGAGGTCTACCGGTAACCGGATAGTCTGTGCCAGTTCCGATGGTTCCGTCGCCGTTATTGAAGCGAACGGAGATGTCACCGGATGTAATATTGGGAGTCGCGATGTCGTCGTAACCATCGCCGTTGAAATCACCGGTGATCACCATGTAGGGCTGGCTGCCGACCGATTGCGACGTTGCGGGCTCGAACGTGTTTGCCGCCAGCATCGCACGATTTTCTAAGTCTTCAAAGCGACTTATCCAGCGTCTACGAGAACCTGCAAACTTTTGGGATACTTTGGTTTTTCGATCACTGAGCCACATCCAGTTTCGCAACTTTTTCATCTTTGGAATCTCTCTTTTCGTTCTTGCATTTGGAAGGCTGGGAAGAATCGGTCTCCTTTCGAGCGACCAAACTCGACGTCATTAACGGCTGAAACGCGACGTTCAACGTTCGCAATTCAGGTTGCCATAGATCAATGCTGGATCGGCGAACGAATTGCGAAAAGATTTACAAAAAATTCCGGGATTCGGTCCGCCGCGTTTGTGTAAGAAAACTGCGGCGAAAAAAGTAACGAAGCTAAGCCCGACGCGACGTCCTACTTCGCCGTTTCCGCTTCTTTGCAAAGCACTTCGAAATGTAACTTATCCGCGGGTTGCCAAAGCGTATCGCGAGCTGCCTTGGCTTTGGCAAGCCACTCCTTCGCCGCTTCGGTATCTCCGGAAAGTTGATTTGCGATGGCCAGGTGAAGCTGGACCAGCGGCGGACCGTGGATGATCGCATTGAGATCTTCCGTAAGTCCTTCGATCGCCTTGTCGAATTGCCCGGATCGGTAATAGGCCACGTGTAATAGATGCCGGTTACTCGTTTCCTCGGCCGCGCGTTGGGCGGCTTGTAGAATCGTGGCTGCGTTTCTTTCGTCTTGCGGGCAGAGCAGACAGATCTGAAGAGCGTAGATCAACGCGTTTCCATGGAGGTCGTCAACTTTGGTTAGCAGTTGTTCGCAGATTTCGCGGTACGCATCGTGTTCTCCTGCGAGCAACAAAAATGGAGCCATTTTTCGGAGCCACTCCTCCTTCTCACGCGCCACCTGAATGGCCGTTTGCGCCTCGGTTTCCGCTCCCTTCCATTGGAGCGGTCGGTAATGGGCAAGCGACATCTCACACCACTCGTCCCAAGTCGGACGCCAGGATTCAACGGGGGTTCGTTGGGCGCGATTTCTGACGTCTTCGAGGGTTGGTTGGATTCCTCCGGAATACAGGTTCAATAAATTGTCACGTAATCCAGAGTCAGTTATTTCGCTTAGTCTCTCTTCTGTGCAGAGATGGACACAGACAATGACCGTCGCCGATTGCGTGGTAATCGGTTCGCCGAGCATTGCGACTGCCGATCCGAACAATTCGTTCGCTTCGTCGTGACGTTCATGGTTCCTCAACCATTCGGCCAATCGCAATTGCGATTCCGCTTGCCGCAGACCGTAGGTCCACCGTTTGTCATCGAATTGTGGATCGTTGTGCAACCTCTTCCAGATGGTAATTTGCTCGCGAAAAAACGACTCGATATCGTCCTCTTTACCACTGACTCGCGCCATTTCCAGCCATGCGTCATAGGTTCGATTCGGGAAATTGACATAGAACATATTCGGGGCATGGCTGAGGCCCTCGGCTTCCATCTCCAGGGCTTGCCTAAACTTCTCGGCTGACTCCGCGTATTTCCCCAAAGCTTTGAGATAGTACGCAGCATCTCGATAACAATTATCGAGCCGAAGCCTGGCGTAGGTCAATTTCAGTTGATCGGCGTCCCGGTGTTGATGGATCGCA
>JAGQOZ010000813.1 GCA_020426955.1 Planctomycetales bacterium | reverse complement strand
CAAACGGCGTTTTTCTTGCTGTTCAATATGTTGGCCGGCGAAAGGGAAGACGGTTCGTTGGGCAAGATCATGTTGCCGTTGATCCCGGAATACATTGGTTATCGAGACCAGTGTTTGGCCGAAGACGCCTTTGTTACCGTTCGCCCTAAGATCGAATTGCAGGATGCCCATCGCTTCAAATACCGCATCGACCTGCCAACGCTGGAATGCCGAATGGATGATTCGATTGCCGCCATCTGTTTTTCGCGACCAACCAATCCTTCGGGAAACGTACTGACCAGTGACGAAGTCGAACGACTTCAATCGATCGCATCGGCTCGCGAGATTCCATTGATTGTGGACAACGCCTATGGAAATCCGTTCCCCGGCGCCATCTTTGCCGACCGCGCGGAACTTGTTTGGAACGAAGGACTGATTTTTTCGCTGAGTCTTTCCAAGCTAGGGCTTCCGGGCACGCGAACCGGTATTGTGGTGGCCAAACCAGAAATCACTCGGGCACTAACCCAAGCTATGGCCATCATGGGCCTTGCGAATGGCAACGTGGGCCAGCGACTGGTGACGCCTTTGCTGGAAGACAATCGCTTGGACGATTTGGTCCGAAGCTACATCCGTCCATTTTACGCCAATAAATCTGAGCGAGCTGAAGCGGTTATTCAGCAAGCGTTTGGTGATCAATTCGACTATCACATCCATGTTAGCGAAGGTGCCTTCTTCTTGTGGTTGTGGTTTCCGAAACTCAAATGCACTTCGCTGGAACTGTATCAGCGTTTGAAAGATCGAGACGTTTTGGTGGTGCCCGGCGAATATTTTTTCTTCGGTGATGGGGCCATCGAACAAGACGGCCCTTGGTCGCACCAACGCCAATGCGTGCGGTTGACGTTTTCGCAAAACGACCAAATCGTCAAAGAGGCGGCCGAAATCATTGCCGACGAAGTGAAGAAAATGAGCGACGAATGATCGGCTGGCGCCAACAGCTTTGCTCTCCTTACGGGCATTGAAAAGAGCGTCAGCTTTCCATTCCGGTCAGCGTCCCGCTGGAATCCTGGAATTGTTCGATTTCCAAATTCAATTTATTGGCCAGCGTTACAAACAGGTTGCTCAGCGGCGGACTCTGATCAACGTCAAACGCCAAATGCTGTCCGTGTTGCAAGCCCAGTTTTTGCCCGCCCGCCACCAGCAGCGGAAGATTTTTCGGCGAATGTTCACCGCCTTTGCCAGAATTCATGCCAGAACCATAAACCACAACGGTGCGGTCCAGCATTGCGTCCCCGGCGTCCTGTGTCGACTTTAAGAACGATAAAAATCGATGAAGTCGTTCCAAGAAAAATCGATCGATCTGCCCGAGCTTTTCTAGCATGTCGGGATCGCCGCCATGATGCGAAAATTCGTGATGGTTTTCACCGCCGCCGCCGTAGCCGCTAGCTTCGCGCGACCATTCAAACGTGATGACTCGAGAAGTATCCGTGACGAACGTCAAATACGACAGCTCCATCATTACGTCCAACCACATCATGCGGTCGTGAGCGTTTCGAGGTTGACTGCCCAATTGCAAATCTTTGTCAGAAACGTTGGGTTTGGGAACGTCAATCCAAGATTCCAGTCGCACTAATCGTTGTTCTGTTTGCCGTACGGATGTGAAGTATTCATCCAGTTTTTGGTTGTCTTTAGGCCCCAACTTTCGCTGTAAAGACTTGGCGTCATCCAGAACACTATCCAAGACCGATTTCTTTTGCGCGTACCGCAGTAGTGTCGCTTGGCGATCGGCGCCCGAATCGGGGACAAACAGTCGTTCGAATAATCGCTTGGGAGAATCTTCGGCCGGCAATGGCGTTCCACTGCGATCAAAGGAAAGTGTATGGCTGTGACCAGCCGAGCCTGTTCCGCTTTGGTCGGACAGTTGTAGCGAAGGAAAACGAGTGTATTTGCCAAGTTGTTCCGAAATCACTTGGTCTACTGACACGGTGTTGGCATAGTCGCTACCGTTGGCCTGTAAGTCCGCACCGGTTAACCACGTATCTGCGCCCGAATGGCCTCCTTTGGCCGCTGGGTGTCCCAAGCCTGTCAGCACAGAAAAGTCTTGCTGAAAATCTTGCAAAACGGAAAGCGTAGGAGACAGTTGGTAATCTTTTCCGCTGCTCTGGGGCATCCATTCAAAAATATTGACGCCATTGGGAACGTAGCAAAAGATGATGCGGGCCTGCGGGCCCACGCTGCTGGACATGGGTTGAAACTTGGACGGTGCGGCGCAACTGGTTGGCAGCATGGCGTCTAATAGCGGCAAGCTAATGCAGGCCCCTAAGCCTCGCAACACGGTACGTCGGTTTATTCGATGATGAATCATGGATCGAACTTGCTATATGCTGCCGGTTTTATTTGTTTCGAAAGAGATCGCTGGTCGCGATAAAGTGTATGAGCGAACGTAGCGTTCGTCCGTTGTCTTGCATGTGTCGCACTGC
>JAGQOZ010000812.1 GCA_020426955.1 Planctomycetales bacterium | reverse complement strand
AGCGAATTGAGCCTGCAATTAAAGGCTCAAATCCGAAATCATCCGTCGAAATTCGTTTCAAGTTAGGGTTAATCGCCAAACGAAATCGAATCACCAAGCGATTCCAACAGAAGCCCCAAAGTGATAATGGCCCCTGCTCGGCTATGAACAACGGAGCGAGCAATTTCGTTGCTCAGAATTTTGTGCCTTTGTAGTCGAGCGACACAGTCGTCCAACAACTTGAGACGATGGACTTCGTGCAGGAACTGAGTGGAATCGGCGGGCGTCTGGAAAAAGGATTTTCCAAAGAGCTTTCTGCCTGCCACTTTCAAAACACGCTTGCTAACGAATTTCCCCATCCGAAGACTGTCTACCAACATGTCCCAGCCCTGATCGCTAACGGTGAGTCCTTCAATGGTCTTTGTTTTCGCGACGTCCGGGTTCACTCGCGTTATGTCGTGTCGATAGATTCGATCTAACGGTCGTTTCCAAGGAGACATTTGTGTCGCTTCGCGCAGTAGATCTAGGTCGAAGAACGGAACGGACATGCCCACAAAGCGAGAGCGACAGGTAATCCCTTTCGAAATGGCAGCAGGCCCTTTGCCAAAGACGATCGCAGCATCATAGCTGGTTGTATTTCGCCAATATCGGAATGCTTCCATCTCTTGCACAAATTGATCAGGCCATTGCAGAAACAAGGGCCGTAGGTCAGCATGCAATGTCTCCTTCGGGAGCTTGATAGAATAGATTCTATAATTGAAGAAGCGTTGCAAATTAGTCTCGCGGCTGCCGTAAAATGGAAAATCTTGATACCAAGGCCAATCTTTATACGTTTCCCCAATCGACTGTACGTTGACGTCAACACCTTGTCGCTTGAGTTCTCGAACGTACTGGTGAGGTCGAAACAGCGAAATCGGATTGGAAATTCCGTCTTGGTCCACATAGACTTGCCGAATCTCCTGCTCTAAGTCGCTCCATTGGTGATCCACCAGAATCTGCGACACGCCCAACTGTTTGGCAATTTGCCCGGAAACGATCGCATCAGGATGGTCCGGCCGGCTGGCCAGTCCTACGGAAAACTGGCAGCCAAAATGCTTCAACATGACTGCGGTATACCGAGAATCAACGCCGCCCGTCAGGTCCACGGTGACGTCGGCACCATCGAGTGCTTTGGCGAGACTTTGAAAATAGTCAAGGCGCCCGATCACCGGCTGCGATTCCAGAGACATGTCCAATTTGGACACCAGTTCGTATCCTGCCTGACCTTCGCGAAATCGCAAGATCTGATCTCGACCAATAGTGTTCACATTAGTAGCGAATGTTCTGCCAAAATAGAGTCCGCCCAATGCGAACCATTCAACGACCCCTTTCGTGGAAATGGCGCCATAGTGTTCGGATCCCAAATTCATGATTTCCAAGAAAGACGAACAGGCCAACGTGGGCGTGCGATACGCAGCTCGTAGTCCAGCCGGGTCCACAAAAACGTCCAACGTCTTGGTTGCCAAGTTGCGTACCAAGCAGAGGTACACGCCTCGTAACTGCACTGCGACGGATTCGATTGATTCGCAGCGCAGTCGGTTCGCAAATTCGGCAATCGAATCGTGGCCCTGTCGTTGTCCCGGCACAAACGCATGCCCGGTCCAGCTGATTTCAAAGTCATCGTCGCTATAGGTCGAAAAATCGGGTAGATCCTGCCGAGAACAATGAGTCGTAGTTACAAGCATGTTTCCCAATCCTATGGATATTCTTTCGCTGAAGTCTGAAAGTAACCAAAAAACGGTTCGAGGGAAGTGAGTCACGAAAGTTTTTGTACAAGTTATGTGCGACCAGCGTCGGTCCTCTATAATTTGGATTCGGCACTTGGCGGACCAACGATTGAATGGTAGGGAAAATAGGATGATGAAGGTTCGATCACAATCGGCTTGGGCAATATTCGTGTTTCTTTGCATGCTGGGCTCGTCGCGCGCTGACCAATTGCGGATCGCAACGTTTGCCGTAGATGCTTCTCCGCCGATTGGCAGTCCGCTGGCTTATGATCCAACGGTAGGAGTAGAAAGCCCGCTTAGCATCAAGGGCGTTGTGCTTCTGGGCAGCGGTGAACCTATTGTATTGTGCGCCGTCGATTGGATTGGAATTGGCAACGGAGGATACGATGCGTACCGGCAAGCGTTTGCGGATGCCGCTGGCACAACTCCGCAGCGAGTGGCCTTGCATTGCCTACACCAACACGATGCTCCCGTCTGCGATTTTAGCGTCCATGAAATACTCGCTCCCATCGGCATCGCCGACCAATTTTCCGACGTCGTCTTTTGCCGCGACGCAATGGAACGAACCGCCCACGCCGTTCAGCAGTGCCTGGAATCGGCTCGTCCCGTCACGCACATCGGCCAGGGCCAAGGCAAAATTGAAAAGGTGGCGTCCAATCGTCGAATACTGGGAGAAGATGGTCGAGTGGAATTTGTTCGTTACACGGCGAC
>JAGQOZ010000811.1 GCA_020426955.1 Planctomycetales bacterium | reverse complement strand
TCGTTGATCATTTCTTAACGTTGACAGCCACTGTGCTTCGTAAGGCACCACGTCATCCGCGGCATGGACTTCCGGCAGGCGCCGTTCAGGAGCGACCAGCGTCACATGCCCGTCGTCGGCTCGAATCGCCGCCAGCGGCTGAAAGGTCCATGCGAAACGCGGCCCTACCAAATATTGAATGTGTTCAATACTGGAAATCACGGCCATGTCAATTTGCGCCGCACGCAAATACTCAAGCAATCTCTGCTGGCGAATGCGACAAGCTGGAACGTCAATATCAAGCAATGACACAATTATCTCCTCCGGATTAGATGAATGCAGATTTCAACGGCGCATGGTTCAAGTCAGCGTATTGTCCACTCGCTGACGCGGCTAACGCGACGGGCCAGGAAATCCCGCCGGAATACCCAATTGCGCAACTTCCTGGCTGACGCTTCGGGCTAGGAAATCCCGCCGGAAAACGCAAATGTGCAACTTCAAAACTGACGCTTCGGGCCAGGATGGTGGCTGTTTTCTTGGGGCCTCCAGGATGACAACCGGTTAGACTATGCATCTAGGATTTCGTGAATCACATTTCCGTGCACGTCGGTCAGCCGCATGTCTCGACCACTGAAGCGGAAGGTACTGCGAGTGTGATCCACACCTAACAAGTGCAGCATGGTGGCGTGCAAGTCGTGTATTTCCAGTTTGCCTTCAATGGCTTTGTAACCCCATTCGTCGGTGGCGCCGTAAGAAACGCCTCCTTTGATTCCGCCACCTGCCAACCAAACCGTAAATCCAAACGGATTGTGATCTCGCCCGTCACGACCTTGTGCGAATGGCGTGCGTCCAAATTCGCCCGCCCAAACCAACAACGTCGATTCGAATAAACCTCGCTGCTTTAAGTCCTGAATCAAGGCGGCGATCGGCTGATCTACGGTTCGGCAATTCTTGGTATGCCCGTCGCGAAGGTTACTATGCTGATCCCAACGATCTCCATTGCCGCCGGGACATGTTAGTTCAATAAACCGGACACCTCGTTCCACCAATCGTCGCGCCACCAAACACTGCCGAGCAAAGATTTTGGTGCCGTTCCATTCATCTTCCATGCCATACATGCGTTTGGTTGATGCTGATTCTTGTGAAAGGTCCATCAGTTCGGGAACCGACGACTGCATTTTGAACGCCGTTTCATAGTTGGCGATGGCCGTTTCCAGGCTATCTTCCGAACCAATTCGATCCACAATCCCTTGGTCCAACTGCTGCAGCAACGCCAGCTTGTTCCGCTGAGCGACTTCGGTAACTTCACTGCGACGAATATTCGCCACGGGATTTTCCGACGACTTGAAGATAGAACCTTGATACGTCGCCGGCAAAAATCCCGAATTGAAGTTATCCAAGCCGCCCGGTGGAATCAGCCCTCCATTCAAAACTACAAACCCCGGCAGGTCTTCATTCATGGTTCCCAAACCATAGTTGATCCACGCGCCCATGCTGGGACGCCCTTGCAGGCCCGACCCGGTATGCAAGAAATAGTTGGCAAACGTATGTTCTGAAAACGTGCTGGTCATGCCTTTCAGAAACGCCAAATCATCCACTTGCTGTTGCAGATGTGGAAACAGATCGCTGACCCAATTCCCTGATTCTCCGTAGCGGCCAAACTTCCACGGCGACTTCATCACGGTGCCAATGTTGTTGAATTGAGTCGGTTCCAACTTGCCAATGGCCTGTCGAGGATCTTGACCATCAAAACGATCCAGCAACGGTTTGTAGTCAAACGTATCCAGTTGAGACGGACCGCCGTCCATATACAAGAAGATGACGCTGCTGACTTGCGGATCAAAATGAGGCTGCTTCGGTTGCAATGAATTTGCTGCTGGAGTCCATTTGGCCATCAGCGCCGACAGAGCGACCGCGCCGAACCCATTGGAACACTGACGCAAGACTTCTCGACGACTAACCGCCTTACTTCGAAATCGACCACAATGCATTTCGACACCTTCTTCATTATCGTTGCGGATTCGGACGCCTATTTCACCTAGTTCAGGAACATGAAGTCCTTCATATTCAGCACCATGTGGCAGACATCCGACCAGATTCGCAAATCATTTTCTTCACATTCATACGCGGCGGCCTGCTGCTGAATAAACTGCCAGATGGCTTCGCGTTGTTGTTCGGTGGGATATCGACCCGTTGCGGTTCGGACCGCTTGCTGAATGCGCCGATTTGCATCGGCTTCTTCCGCCACCAATTTTTCGGCCCAACGCTGTGCTTGTTGCTGCACCAACGGATGGTTCATCATGATCAAGGACTGCGAAGGAACCAACGATTTGCTGCGTCTGCCCATGGTGTTAAACGGGCTGGGCATATCAAACGCCAACATCATGGGCGAAAGAAAATTCCGACGAACTTGAATGTAAATACTTCGCCTGCCGTTCCCATCCAGCGGACCACTTTCCGGCCTGCCGCGTCCTTCCAT
>JAGQOZ010000810.1 GCA_020426955.1 Planctomycetales bacterium | reverse complement strand
TTCCTTCGACGCTGTTGATCAGTGCCATGGGCCAAGTGGCGGACGTGCGTAAATGTGTGACGATGGATTTGAAAGCATCCGGCAACCTTTTGTACCAAGTGGGTGTGACCAAGGACGAACTGGGCGGTTCTCATTTCAGTTTGGTGAATGGCTTGACGGGCGGACATGTGCCCAAAGTCGATAGCGCATTGGCCAAGCAAATTTTTGCGGCTGTGCACCAGGCCATGCAATCGAACTTGATTCGATCTTGTCACGACTTAAGCGAAGGTGGTCTCTCCGTAGCTGTGGCAGAAATGGCCTTCGCAGGCGAACTGGGCGCCACCATTGAATTAGATCAAATACCAACCGACGGCCTATCTTTGCCACCGCACGTCTTGCTGTTTTCCGAATCGAATACTCGTTTTGTGCTGGAAGTAGCCCCGGAAAATTCGGCGGCGCTGGAAGCCGTATTCGCGAATCTACCGTGTCAACGTGTTGGTGAAGTTACCGGTACGCAAGACGTTTCCTTTTCGCTGGGAGACAAGCTCATGGCCAGTGCCAACTTGCATGACTTGAAACAAGCTTGGCAAGCTCCATTGGCCTGGTAGTCATTCGCGAGCCGTATTTATCGACAAGGAAAACGTTTTTCGCGGGCGCAGAACGCCTTGCCTAACAAAGAAACACTAGAAAACGCCCGGCAAAGAATGAGCTAGGCGTGCCGACGCACGCTGCCCAAGACCAGCAGGAATACGCCAAGTAGAACTGGACTAGAACGCGGTTCAGGAACGAAGTAAATACGATCAATGTCGTACGCAACTTCGCCATTGAAGGCCCCACCCAAACTCACGCTGATCGCTTCAACGTCCGATGGATCGAACCCGTCGTCAACAAATAGACCAGCGAAATCCGTCGACAGGTCGTGTTGACCTGATTCTTGCACTAACGCGTAGTATGTAGCGCTATCAAGTTGAGAGTCAACGAAGTACACTCGAACGTCAAATGAGACTGGGGAATTCGCTGCTAGCGAACGTATATTAAGATCGATATTGAATACGGAGAACTCGGGCTTTGTCAGATCGAGGCTCAGGTTTTCGTACGTAAGACTAAGTGCTTCGATATAAATGTCGGACGAAACACTTGCGACACCATTGTCTCGATCCAGTATCCCCACCGTGACGCTACCAGGCCCTGGATTCGCTCGAATATCGCTAACTCGGAACCACCGCTGGCCGCCCAAGACACCTGATAGATCAGTTTGACGTTGATTGAGCCTTTCACCCGGCAACAACGTTTCTTCAAAGAAGCCGTCCGTGAAATCGTCAATCACCGTGATCTGCGCACCAACAGGTGACAGATGCGTCAAGAAGAAAACGGCCGTTAGAACGATGAGCCTACGCATTTGTCGGCATGAAGCATGAAGTTTCTCCTGTGTCTTCGCCACGTTACCCCCAATCCACGGACGACAGTATACGCCGAAGCTACTTATGCGTCAACAAGATTGTTGATTGGCAAGAAAATCGCGTTTGCTTGGTTCGCGTAGGTGCGTCGTAAGTTATGAAGCAAAGCTGTGCTAAAATGTGTTGGCGTTGGAAGTGAGATTCGCGCTGCCGTGTTTTCGCATGGAGACAAGGTCGTGGCCAACGTGAAGATTTGGCCAAGAAATCAGGACTCAAGTATGAATCGTTTACGATGCAGCATTTCGTTGGCAGTGGTCGGCATTGTCGTGTCGAGTGGTCAGACATTTGCTCAAGACAAGACGAACCAGGACAGTACGCTTGGAAAGGAACAGGTTGTGCATAGCAACAACAATGATAGTTCGCAGATTGATATGCTGAAGCCGTGGACAGGACCGTATGGAGGCGTGCCGCCGTGGAATTTGGTTCGCCCTGATGAATTTATCGAAGCGTTTCAAATTGCCATTTCACAGCACAATGCCGAAATCGATGCCATTGCCAATTCAGCCGATTCGCCGACGTTTGACAATACGATCGTCGCGTTGGAACGAGCGGGACGAACGCTGTCGCGTTTAGGCAGTTTGTTTGGCGTTCATGCTTCGAACCTGAACGTGGGACCGATGTCGGACATTGAACGCAGCGTGATGCCGATGCTCTCCGAACACGAAGACGCCGTCATTCAAAACGAAAAACTGTTCGCTCGCATCGCTGCCGTCTACGAAGGTGCCGAATATCCCACGCTGGACCTGTCTCAACGCCGTTTGACCGAAGATCGCTACAAGCAATTTGTTCGGCAAGGAGCCAAACTCTCGGCCGACGAAAAGACTCAGCTGTCAGCCATCAACAAGCGATTAGCCACGCTGTTCACCAACTTCAGTCAAAACGTTTTGGCCGATGAAGAAAAGTATGTTACCTGGATTGAAAACAAAGCTGATTTGGCCGGACTGCCAGACAGCATTGTGGCCGGCATGGCGGCCGCGGCTGAAGAACGCGGCCAAGCTGGCAAATGGGCCGTCACAAATACTCG
>JAGQOZ010000809.1 GCA_020426955.1 Planctomycetales bacterium | reverse complement strand
GGTCTGTTGGTGATGTCATTCAGCACCCATGGTCAGCTCGTTTGGTATCGCTTGTTTCAAGGAGCCGGCCGGCAAAGCGTTACCGAAATGATGGTGGACGAGCAAGGTGAGATCTACGTCAACGGCGACAGTAGATTTTGGCCCAGGAGTCAACCGAGCGAACCGTTGGAATTGACCGCTACAGAGAGTAACACGGTTACGGATCCGCTAGGCGGATTGATGCTGCGCATGGATCGCGATGGCCGTTTGTTGGCAGCCGCCAATTCGGCCGGATACAACGTAGTCCAGATGATCGGCACAACGGAGAACGGCCCGTTGCTGTCCGTAAGAACACGTCAAACGGTGGTCGTCGGCGGCTTGTTGCTGGAGCCACAGTTCGACATTGCGCGCTACGTGCTGCAGCTCGACCCAACCCTTACGACTGCCAAGCCCTGGTATGTCGAAAGGGCGACGGTCAGCAACTCGGCCGTTGACTCTGCCGGAGTTGCAACCGTCACGGCGGCTAGCACCGCCTCCGATCCCGACGCGCCGAAGGAGTCCGTTGATTCGAGCAGCATTCATCTTGCCAGCGTGTCGATCGACAATCCTCCGGCACTGCCCGCGGCACGCGAAGTGGTGGTGTTCACCGAGTCCTTTGAGGCGGGGGATGGCGAGCAGCCGTGGGCGGGCCGATGGGAAACAGACGAGCAGAACGATTGGTTTCGTAGCCGACAACGCGCGGTGCTCGGGGAACATTCGGCTGAGGTGGACGGAGCGGCCAAGGATGCGACGCTCACGTTGGCCTAGCCAATTGACCTTTCAACCTACGCGGCTGCTCGAATCTCCTTTCGCTGGTTCATAGAAAGCAATTTTGATGAAGGCGAGTATTTGGCGGCCGACATTTGGAACGGATCGGAGTGGCAAGAGATCCGACGCTTAGAGGGCGCCAAGCCCGCGGTGGATTTCTGGCAGACAGTCGATCTCCCTTTGCCGCAAGATCTGTTGCGTGCCGATTTTCGCCTGCGGTTCCGTGCACTCGTCAGCGCAGCGCGGGAGGATGCGAACGTCGATAGCATCCGCATTACGGCGATCCGGCTTGATGAGCGTTAACAAATTCTAAAGCCGGCCCTCCAAGCGCCACGCTTTATCTCATCTCGTTTCGAGCATGCGATCGCCCGTTCGGCAGCGTTCGTTCATTTTTGCGACGTGCTTTCGATTCTCGACGAAAAAGCCGGTTACTTTTCTCGTTCAATTGGGCAATGGCTCAATAGCCGGACGTGTGTCAATGTCGCTGAAAGCGAAACTCGGATTCGGCTGTGAATGTTTCGAACGAATTTTGGAGTTTCCTATGATCCTATCGGCGAATCAGACAACCACGAATCGGAAACCCAGGTCCCGTCGACTTGCGTGTCAGCGACTGGAATCCCGGCAAATGTTGAGCGCGGAACCCAACTGGTTGATTCAGGTCGGTGATGACACGGCTCAAACGGTCAGCGCAAGCCTAGTCGTACCGGATGGTGGAGCGATCGTGGCCATGAGGTACGAGGGCACGGTCGATTTAGCGCCGGGTGCTACCGAGCACTTGCTGACGGCTCCGGCGGGCGAGCGACAGGATGTGTTGGTGCGATACAACGCGGACGGCGAGTTGGTTTGGGCAAAGCCATTTGAAAAACTGGGTGATTCCGAGGCAGGAAACAACAGCATTCGTTTCGATGCCCTGCAACTGAGTGCGGGTGGTATCTATGCGGTGGGACGTTTTGATGGCCTGGTCGATTTCGAACCGGGCGGCAATGCGGACTCGATCGGCGACGCGCGGGCCTTTGACCTCGGCAAAGCGTTTGTTGCGCGGTTTGACCTGAGCACGGGCGCACTCAACTGGCTCTACGACGTTAGTGCCACGAGTGCCTCCGGGCAAACCGACTACTACGTCGGCCACGATCTGGCGGTGGATGGCAACGGGATGGCGTATTTTTCGTTCGACAGTTCGTCCATGAACACGTCGCTGGCGAGCAACAACATCTCGGTGACCTTTGCGGGCAATGAATTCACAAACTCGGAAGGTTTCTTTCAGCAAGCTTGGGTGGCCAAGATCAACGCCAGCGGAACAATCGAACGGATTCAGCGATTCGGCAGCTACGATGCGCTGCACAATTTCGGAGCGGGTGCAGGTCTCGAGATCGCCGTGGATGATTCATCGCCTAATGAAGCGGATTGGCGATTGATCGTGGCGGCCGCGGCGGCCGGGGAAGTGTACCTTGGTGACGCGGCTGCACTGTCGGCCGAGACGCGGATCGGAACGCCCGCACCGAACGCCGCAGCCGATCAGGGATTCTACGATGCGGATCTGCTGCTAATGTCGATGACGACCGACGGCGAGCTTGATTGGTTTCGTTTCGATGGCGGCGCCGGACGGCAAAGCGCCGAGGATGTCTTTGTGAACGGTAACGGCGACATTTATGTCGATGCAGGGAGTTTCTTCTGG
>JAGQOZ010000080.1:11846-15939 GCA_020426955.1 Planctomycetales bacterium | reverse complement strand
CTCAAGAACTCGGAAGTCGATTTGACCGGTAGTCTGGTGATCAACGCTTTCAGTGGCAACCAAAGTTTGGACGAAGAAATCATCGCCGTGTCGGCCGCCATTGGTGCCGCACCTCAAGGGATGGCGGCGGCGGTGGCCATCTCCATCAACGAAATTGACAATCAAACCGTGGCCTACGCGTCAGGTAATGTCGGCGCTGGCGTGCAGCTGGACGGAAATGGCAGCGTCAAGGCGGAAGACAATGCGGACATCGTTTCCGTGGCCGGAGCGCTAGGGGCTGGGCAAAAAGCGGGGGTCGGAGCGTCCGTGACGTTGAATTCGATTCACAGCGAAGTCGGTAGTTACTTAAGTGACATTGTTGTGTCAGCACCAACTGGCAGCTTGGCTGTGGATGGCAAGACGAGTGCCGCAATTACTACCATTGCCATTGCCGGTGGCGTTAGTAATCGATTGGGCGTGGGTGGTTCGGTTGCCCTGAACGACATCGGCAACCAAACGAACACGTTTATCGGTAACAACGCAAACGTGACGGCTCGTGACGCCGTGGCGGTACGCTCAGAGGACAAATCCAAAATCTTTGCACTCACCGGCGGCCTTGCCGGTGCTGCGGGTACGGCTGCCATTGGAGCTTCGGTCAGTACCAACGAAATTCAGAATCACGTCAAGGCATGGATCGACAATTCGTCGGTGCAATCCACAACCAGCAGCGTTGGCGTGACGGCTGATTCGAATCCGTCCATTTTGGCCATTTCGGTTGGCGGAGCATTAGCGAATTCCGCCGCGTTGGCCGGTTCGGTTTCGCTAAACGAAATCAACAACACGGTGGAAGCGAAGATTACCGGCGGCGCTGATGTTGACGCCAGTGGCGATGTGCAGGTTTCAGCACAAGACAGTGCCACATTGTTAGTGATTGCCGGCGCTGTGGCAGGCGCCAGTAGCGGAGCGATCGGTGCGTCTGTGGCGACCACCGAAACCACCAATACGATCTCGGCGTATATCGAAGCCAGTAATGTGGATTCGGCCAACGGAAGTGTAAACGTCACGGCCGGATTTTCACCCCCTGATGTGAATCCGGTTCTTTCGTCCGTGGCAGTCGATGGTGATACCGTGGCGCTGCCGGATCGAGGTGATTCGCAGGTGACCAGTATCACCATTGCGGGTGCGGGTGCGAGTTCATTTGCGGGTGGCGGCAGTGTTTCGCTGAATTGGCTGCAAAACACCGTGGAAGCTCGGATCGGCAACAGCGCCGTGGTACATGCCGACAGTGGCGCGGTGAATGTCTTGGCCACCGATGACGCGACCATCAATTCGTTGGCAGGAACCTTGGTCGGCGCTGGTTCTGCCTCCATCGGCGCTTCGGTTTCGTATAACTACATCGGCGGTGACCCGAACGATTCAGCCAATTCAGACCAGAACGTGGTTCGCGCCACCATTGAAGACGCGACGGTCACAGCCAACGCCGTCAACGTCTCTGCTACTGCCGACGCCGAAATTAACAACCTCACGGCCGCCGGCGCGGGCGCAGGTACGTTTGCGTTAGGTGGCGCCGTGTCCATGAATTTAATTCGTCGCAACGTGGACGCCAACATTTCTGCCGGAGCCAGCGTGACCACCGACACTTCGCATGTGGACGTCTTTGCCGGTGATACCTCCAGCATTGAAACCATTGCCGGGCAAGCTAGTCTCGCTGGAACCGTTTCCGCTGGTGCGGCAGTGGGTTACAACGAAATTGACAATGACATCCAAGCGTCCATTTCCAACGCCACCGTCACGTCAACCGCCGCAGCAGGTGACGTCTTGGTGCGAAGTGATTCCGACGTGGATGTGACGGCTATTGCGGCTGGATTGGCCATTGCGGGCAAGGCAGGCATCGCGGGATCGGTTGCCGTAAACGTGATTAATACAGACACGTCCTCTTCGATCGAAGGCAGTTCCATCCAGTCCGCTCGTGACGCCAAGGTGGACGCGAATTCGAACGTCGACGGTACCTTGGGCGTGGGTTCGCTGGGCGGCGGATTGATTCTGGGCGCTAGCGGATCCGTGGTTGTTGGCACGTTTGGCGGTTCCACGCAAGCGTTTGTGCGAGGCAGCGATGTGACGGCCAATCGAGACATCTTGATTGACGCGTCGTCGGTGGAAGATGTGGAATTGATTGGCGCCACGGCGGCCGGTGGAATTGTTGGTGTGGGTGGGACGGTCAGTGTGGTCAGTGCCGATTCGGAAACTCGAGCGTTCGTGGACACGCTGGATCCGCTTGGTTCGCCAACCACCAGCAGCTTGGACGCTGGGCAAGACGTCAAAATTTCAGCCATGAACACTGCTGAATACGACAACATTGCCGGCACGGTGGCAGGTGGCGCCGCCGGGTTGGGCGCGTCAGTGGACGTCATCACCATCAAGAATTCCGTGGACGCTCATGTGGGTGCCAATTCGGAAGTGACGGCGGTTCGGGACGTCAAAGTGGATGCTGATGCGGTGCGAGATGTCAGTTCCAACGTGATTGCGTTTGCCGGTGGTGGACTCGGCATTGCCGGTGCGGTGTCAGTGATTTCGATCGGCTCTGGCATGGATGCGACCAGTCATGGCGAAGCATCCGCCGCGAACTCAGCGCTGTCGGCCAACTTGGATCGAGGTAACGAATTACCGTTCTCCAGTGAACTCCAATCGTTGACGTTAACAGTAGACCCTGTCGTCACGGGGACTGTAGCCTATGTGGGCGAATCAGCGACAGTGGTTGCCGGACGAGATCTTTACATTACGGCTGACGAAAGCGTGACGCTGGACGCGCTGGCCGGAGCTGCCGCGCTAGGTGGTGGAGCAGCCATCGGTGCAGGCGTGAACGTGACGACCTTAGCCAGCAGCACGCGTGCTTACGTGAAAGCGAATGCCACCTTGTCAGCTGTGGATGAAGTCAAAATAGACGCCGGCTACGTCAACAACATTGATGTGTTGGCCGCTGGCGGTGCAGCCGGAGGACTCATCGGCTTGGGCGCTCAGGTCGGGATTGTTACGGACAAGAGCGTGCAGTCAGCGTATACGGAAGATGCGGTGAATGTAGTTCGCGCGGCGGAACTGATTTTGCATGCCGACGCGAACCGAGATATCACGGCGGCGGGCAAAGGAGCGTCGGTGGGTGGATTGGCGGCGGGTGCGGCGGTGGCCGAAGTCAAGGTCAGCGGTTCGACCTTCGCCTATTTGGGAACGAATAACCAAATCGGTACCGCTGGTCAAACGGTTCACGACGTTACCATCACGGCCAATTCGAATTTGGACGCCAAGGCCGATGTCTTGGCGGTGGCTGCTGGTATCGGCGCCGGACAAGGAAATCAGGCCAGAACTGAATTCACGTCCAACGTTCGCGCCTATGTCTTAAATGGAACGGTGATTGACGTCTTGGGTGACGTGACCGTGTCAGCCGTCGCCACTCCGCAGATGGAATCCAACGCGTTTGGAATTTCGGCTGGAGCAGCGGCGGTGGGCGTTTCTACCGCGTTTTCACATGCTTCGCCCGACACTATCGCCACGTTGGGAAATCCGTTGAATGCCGCCGTAGGTGATATTCAGGTGACCGCCAATTCCGTGGCGATTTCTTCATCGGTAGCGAATCCAGCCAGCGGCTACGCAGCAGAAGCGGACGCGACGGGATCTGTGGGTGGATTGATCGGCGCGAACGCGACCGTCACCGAAGCCAAATCCAACGGCACGGCGACCGCGTTTGTCGCCGAAGACAGCGTACTGTATGTCACTAACGGAGTGGCGATCAATGCCAGCGGCAATTCCAAACAGTTTGCTTCGTCGGACAGTTACGCAGTTGGTCTCTACGCGGCGGGTGGCAACGATGCCGAAGCCATTTCGACGGTGACCACTTTGAGTTTTCTTTCGACCGACGTCACCGTGAAAAATGGCGAAGACGTGGGCGGGCTGACCGATGGCGAAATCTACTACGTGGTCATTGACGATCAACGCCCGTTCGCTCGATCTGCAGTGGACGCTGCGAATAACACCATTAACCTGGGCACCGACCATGGTCTGCAAACGGGTGATGAAGTTGTTTACCTGTATGAATCGGTTGTCAACCAGCCATTAACTGGTT